>NZ_RCVI01000180.1:0-46922 GCF_003667455.1 Micromonospora sp. CV4
CCCCCGGGGCGGGTCTCGACGGGCGCGGGGACCACGTCGTCCAGGTGGCGGGCCGGGGCGGTCGGCGCGGCGACGGCCGGGGCGCCGGGCAGGGTGAACGGCAGTCCGAGTGCGGCTATGACCAGCAGCCGCGTCATGGTGTGTCGGCGACGCACGGGTACCTCCAGGCCTTCGTTACGATCGGTGGTCATCGATCAGACCCGCACGCTACCCGCGCCGCCCCTGGACTGTAAACCTTCCTTATCGTCCAGGCCGGTCGCCGCGGTACCCGGCCCTGCCCTGTCGCTGTCCTCACCCGGCAGGTCGGCGGGGAATGCCGGGATGGCCTGGGCGGTTCTCCGATGGGAAGATCAGGTTCACTCGATCGGATGGAAGTGCCATGCACGTGCGCTCAGACGCGGTAGTGCTGTTCGGCGTCACGGGAGACCTCGTCTCGAAGAAGCTCTTCCCGGCGCTGTACGAGCTGACCCGGCGCGACCGCCTCGACGTCCCGGTGATCGGCGTGGCCCGATCCCCCTGGGATGATCAGCAACTCGTCACCACCGCCCGCAAGTCGGTCGCCGAGGCGAACGACCAGATCGACGACGAGATTTTCGACGAGCTGGCGCGCAACCTCTCGATGATCTCCGGCGACTACGCGGATCCCGTGACGTACCAGCGGCTGGCGGAACGCCTGCGGGGCACCGAGCGACCGATCTTCTACCTGGCGATCCCCCCGGCGGTGTTCGGCGCCGTGGTCGAGGGCTTGGCGGCGGCCGGTCTGGCCGAGCGGGGCCGGGTGATCGTGGAGAAGCCGTTCGGTCGTGACGTGGAGTCCTCGCACGAGTTGGACCGCACGCTGCGCGCGGCGTTCGACCCGGAGCGCGTGTTCCGCATCGACCACTACCTCGGCAAGGAGGCCGTCGAGGGCCTCTACGCCTTCCGGTTCGCCAACCGGCTGTTCGAGCCGCTGTGGAACAGCGAGCACATCGACAACATCCAGGTGACGCTCGCCGAGGGCTTCGGCACCCAGGGCCGCGCCGGCTTCTACGACACCGTGGGCGCGACCCGCGACGTGCTCCAGAACCACATCCTTCAGGTCGTCGCGCTGATCGGCATGGAGCCGCCGGTCGCCGACACCACCGACGCGTTCCGCGCGGCGGAGGTCGCCGTGCTGCGGCAGATCGAGCCGCTGTCACCGGAATCCACCGTGCGGGGGCAGTACGTCGGCTACCGCGACGAGCCGGGCGTGCGGCCGGACTCGCACACGGAGACGTTCGTGGCGACCCGGTTGACAATCGACTCCCCCCGCTGGGCCGGTGTGCCCTTCTACCTGCGGACCGGCAAGTCCCTGCCGGGGACGGCGACCGAGGTCGTGGTCGAGTTCAAGCAGCCGCAGCGCTCGCTCGTACGGGCCGAGGGCGGGGCCGCCGCCACCGCGAACCTGCTGCGGTTCCGGCTCGGTCGCGGCGACGGCATCACGATGTCGATCCAGGCGAAGAGCCCCGGCGCCGAGGTGGCGAGCCGTCCGGTGGACCTGTCCGTCGACTTCGGCGCGGCCCTCGGTCACCGCCAGGAGGCGTACGAGCGTCTGCTCGACGACGCGATGGACGGGCAGCACCTGCGCTTCGCCCGCGAGGAGACGATCCAGCAGGAGTGGCGCATCGTCGAACCGATCCTGGACCTGGCGGCGCCGGTGCAGCCGTACGACAAGGGCACCTGGGGTCCGGCTGACGCCGACGCCCTCGCCGGCGGCTGGCACACCCCGCACCTGCGGTAGCGGGCAACCCGCCGGCTCGCCGGTCCGACGCGGACCGGGATCGTCGTCGCGGCCCACGCGGGCCCACCATCGGGAGGGCCCGCGTGCGCCGCTACCTCTGCCGGCTGTTCACGCCCGACGCAGTGCCGCTCGGCCCGCGAAGCGCGCCGAGTCGCCCAGCTCCTCCTCGATCCGGATCAGTTGGTTGTACTTCGCCGTGCGGTCGGAGCGGGACAGCGAGCCGGTCTTGATCTGACCGCAGCCGGTCGCCACCGCCAGATCCGCGATGGTGGTGTCCTCCGTCTCGCCCGATCGGTGCGACATGACCGCCGTCCAGCCCGCCTGGTGGGCCGTGGCCACCGCGGACAGCGCCTCGGTCAGGGTCCCGATCTGATTGACCTTGACCAGGACCGAGTTGCCGACGCCGGTGCGGATGCCCTCGCGCAGCAGCGTCTCGTTGGTGCAGAACACGTCGTCGCCGGTGAGCTGGCAGCGGTCCCCGACGCGGGCGGTCAGCTCGCGCCAGCCGTCCAGGTCGTTCTCCGCCATCGGGTCCTCGATGGAGACGACCGGGTAGGCGTCGATGAGCTTGGCGAGGTAGTCGGCCTGCTCCGAGGGGGTGCGGCGGACCCCCTCGCCCGCGTAGTCGTACACGCCGTCGCGGAAGAACTCCGACGACGCCGGGTCCATGACCAGGCCGATGTCCGTGCCGGGGCGGTAGCCGGTGCGCTCGATGGCGGCCAGCACGAAGTCCAGCGCCTCCTCGGCGGTCCGCAGCGCCGGCGCGAAGCCGCCCTCGTCGCCGACGCCCGTGGAGTGCCCGGCGGCCAGCAGGTCGCGGCGCAGGGTGTGGAAGACCTCGCTGCCCATGCGGACGGCTTCGGCGAAGGTGTCCGCGCCCACGGGCGCGATCATGAACTCCTGGAAGTCCAGCGGATTGTCGGCGTGGGCGCCGCCGTTGACGATGTTCATCATCGGCAGCGGCAGGAGGTGGGCGTCGGCGCCGCCGAGGTAGCGGTAGAGGGGCTGCCGGTGGGCCGCCGCCGCGGCCTTCGCGGCGGCGAGGGAGACGCCGAGGATCGCGTTGGCGCCGAGCCGGGACTTCGTGGCGGTGCCGTCGAGGGCGACCAGCGCGGCGTCGAGACCGGGCTGGTCCGCCGCGTCCCGGCCGCGTACGCACGCCGCGATCTCCCCGTTGACGTTGGCTACCGCGCGGTCGACGCCCTTGCCGTGCCAGCGCGCGGCGTCTCCGTCGCGCAGTTCAACCGCCTCGCGGGCACCGGTGGAGGCGCCGGAGGGGACAGCCGCGCGGCCCAGGGACCCGTCGGCCAGGACGACGTCGACCTCGACCGTGGGGTTGCCCCGGCTGTCGATGATCCGGCGGGCGGTGACGGTCTCGATGGCGGCGGTGACGCTTCCACCGTGCTGTGCGGACATGGGAGTTCCTCCCCGTTGTCGTGTGCCGGGCCCGGCTGCGACAACGCTGGCGCTGAGTCCGACACGGAAAACCTACAGCAATGCTGTTCAGTGTTGCTGTACAGGCCAGGTGTACAGCTCTGCTGACCATCGGGTACGGTGTCCCATGCCCACCTCGGAAGCCGCTGCCATTGCCGCTGAACTGCGCACCGCGATGGGCAAACTCACCCGACGCGTCCGACACGAGGACCGCATCCCGCTGGGCCAGGTCGCCGTGCTCGGCGCGCTCGACCGCGACGGCGCCATGACCACCAGCGACCTCGCCGCCGACCAGCGCGTACGCCCCCAGTCGATGGCCCGGGCGGTGGGGCTGCTCGTCGAACAGGACCTGGTCACGCGCCGGGCGCACCCCACCGACCGCCGCAAGTCGCTGGTCGAGCTGTCGGACGCGGGCCGGGCCGCGCTCGAAGCCGAGCGTGGCCGCCGGGCCGGTTGGCTCGCGCAGGCCATCGAGGCCGAGCTCACCGATGAGGAGCGGGCGTTGCTGGCACGCAGCGCCGCCCTGCTGGAGCGGCTCGCCACCCGCTAGGGCGACGCTCGCCCGCCGGGAGCACGCCCCGGCGGCCCTCCATCCGGACGTCCACGGTGCTGACTGACCGCTCAGCTCACCGGAGCGACCGTCCGGCGACGGTGAGGTTTGCTCCAGCCCTGCGGTGTGGGGAAGTGATGGGCAGGTTTCTCGTCCGCTTCGGAGAGGAAGCAGCTCATGCTTTCCGCGCTCGATCGTCGGCACACCGTCGCGCCACCCGGGTACAGCCGCTGGCTCATACCCCCCGCGGCGCTGGCCATCCACCTCTGCATCGGCCAGGTCTACGCGACCAGCGTGTACAAGAACTCGCTGATCGCCCACTTCGACACCAGCCAGACCGCGATCGGGGTGATCTTCAGCATCGCGATCGTGATGCTGGGTCTGTCCGCCGCGGTCGCCGGGACCTGGGTGGAGGCGAACGGGCCGCGTAAGGCGATGTTCGTCTCGGCCTGTTTCTGGGCGGCGGGCTTCCTGGTGGGTTCACTGGGCATCGCCACCAAGCAGCTGTGGCTGCTCTACCTGGGGTACGGGTTGCTCGGCGGCATCGGTCTGGGGATCGGGTACATCTCCCCGGTCTCCACGTTGATCAAATGGTTCCCGGACCGCCCCGGCCTGGCCACCGGCCTGGCGATCATGGGGTTCGGTGGTGGGGCGATGGTGGCCTCTCCCCTGTCGCGGCAGTTGCTGTCGTTCTACGACCCGGGCTACGACCCGGCCAACGCCGGATCGACGGCGTCGGGCAACGCGCTGGTCTGGCTGTTCGTGACGCTCGGCCTGGGCTACTTCGTGATCATGATGTTCGGGGTCGCGAACGTGCGGGTGCCGGCGGCGGACTGGCGCCCGGCCGGCTTCGACCCGGCGACGGTGGCCGCGAAGCCGCTGGTCACCACGGAGAACGTGTCGGCGGCCAACGCGGTCAAGACGCGGTCGTTCTGGCTGCTGTGGGTGGCGCTGTTCTGCAACGTGACGGCCGGCATCGGGATCCTGGAACAGGCCAGCCCGATGATCCAGGACTTCTTCCGGGAGAACGGCACGTCGGCGGTGTCGGTGGCGGCAGCCGGCGGGTTCGTGGGCCTGCTGTCACTGTTCAACATGGCCGGCCGTTTCGCCTGGTCGTCCACCTCGGACGTGATCGGCCGCAAGCCGATCTACATGGTCTACCTGGGCGTCGGAATGGTGCTGTACGCGCTGCTGGCCCTGATCGGGCAGACGGCCACGGGGCTGTTCGTGCTGCTGGCCTGCGTGATCCTGTCGTTCTACGGCGGCGGGTTCGCCACGGTGCCGGCGTACCTGCGGGACCTGTTCGGCACGTTCCAGGTGGGCGCGATCCACGGTCGGCTGCTGACCGCCTGGTCGGCGGCGGGGATCGCGGGCCCGTTGATCGTCAACGGGTTCCTCGACGCGCAGGGCGAACCGGGCACGCTGACCGCGGCGGCGTACCGGCCGGCGCTGTTCACGATGGTGGGCGTGCTGGCGGTGGGCTTCGTGGCGAATCTGCTGATCCGGCCGGTGCCGGCGCGGTTCCACGAGCCGCCGACCGCCGACGAGGACACGACGCCGGTGACGGCGGAGAGGAGTGGCACCCGATGAGCGAGAACGGACGGCAGGGGCAGCAGGCCCGGCTGTGGATCTCCTGGTTGGTGGTGGCGGCGCTGCTGGGCTACGGGGTGGCGCAGACGGCGATCACGGCGGCGAAGCTGTTCACCCACTGACATCCGGGGTGGGTGCCGCGCGCACCGCGGCACCCACCAACCGGGTCGGTCACAGACCGCCGGAAACGCGCAGCACCGTGCCGGTGGTGTACGAGGCGTCCGGGCCGAGCAGCCAGGTGATGGCCGCGGCGATCTCGTCGGGTTCGCCGGCACGACCCAGCGGGATGCGGCCGACGGCGGTGTCGGGGCGGTCCGGCACACCGGAGTCGGCGTGGATGTCGGTGCGCACGATGCCGGGAGCGACCGCGTTGACCCGGATGCCGCGCCCGGCGAGCTCCTTGGCCAGGCCGATGGTCAGGGTGTCGGTGGCGGCCTTGACGGCGGCGTAGTGCACGTACTCCCCCGGGCTGCCCAGGGTGGCGGCTGCGGACGACACGTTGACGATCGCGCCGCCGTCGGTCAACCGGCGGGCGGCCTGCTGGGCGCAGAGCACGTAGCCGACGAGGTTGACGTCGACGACCCGCCGCAGGTCGTCGACGCGTAGCTCGGTGAAGGGCCCGATGGGGCTGGTGACCCCGGCGTTGTTGACCAGGCCGGTGAGCGGGCCGAGCTGCGCGGCGGCGTCGAACAGGGCGTCGACCTGGTCCGGGTCGGTGGTGTCGGCGCGTACCGCGACGGCCTGCACACCGGTGGCCCGCAGATCGGCCAGGACCGCGTCGGCGGCGGCGTCGTCGCGGCGGTAACACAGGGCGATGTGGTGACCGGCTGCGGCGAGCCGGCGGGCGGTGGCGGCGCCGATGCCACGGCCACCACCGGTGATGACGGTGACAGGTGTCATGGTGCCTCCCGCTGGGTTCCTGGGGCCGCGTACCGGTCGCGCCGACGCTACCGTGACCGGCGCGGGTCGGTCGTCGAGAGGAGAGTCACATGCAGGAGCGGGCGTTGGTGCTCGGCGGTGGCGGGGTCACGGGCGTGGCCTGGGAGCTGGGGCTGCTGGCGGGGCTCGCCGTACGGGGTGTGCCAGTGGCCGACGCGGATCTGGTGGTGGGCACGTCGGCGGGCTCGGTCGTCGGGGCGCAGGTGTGTTCGGGTGTGCCGCTGGAGCAGCTGTACGAGGCGCAGCTGGCCCCGCCGTCGGGCGAGTTGGCCGCGCGGCTGGGCGTGGCGGTGCTGGCGCGGATGGTGTGGGCCGGCGCCCGGACCCGCGACCCGGTGCGGGCACGGGCGCGGATCGGCGCGATGGCGCTGGCGGCGCGTACCCCGTCGGAGGCGTCCCGACGCGCCGTCATCGAGGCCCGACTGCCGACGGCCCGGTGGCCGGAACGGCGGCTGCTGGTGACCGCGGTCGACGCGTCCTCGGGCGAGTTCGTGGTGTTCGACGGCGGCGACAGCGCGGTGTCCCTGGTGGACGCCGTGGGTGCCAGTTGCGCCGTGCCCGGGGTGTGGCCGCCGGTGACGATCGGCGCGCGCCGCTTCGTCGACGGCGGGATGCGCTCGGCGGTGAACGCCGACCTGGCCGCCGGCGCGCGACGGGTGCTGGTGATCGCGCCGACGTCGGGGGCGTTCGGGCCGATGCCACGGCTGGCGGCGCAGGTGGCCGGGTTGCGGGCGGCCGGGTCGCGGGTGGCGGTGGTGACGCCGGACGCGGCGGCGCGCAAGGCGATCGGCCGCAACGTGCTGGACCCGGCGCGCCGGGCGGGATCCGCGCGGGCCGGGCGGGCGCAGGCCGCGGTCGTGGCGGACGAGGTGGCGGCCCTCTGGGTGTGATCGCTTACGCTCACCGCCTGTCTGGTCCGACAACGGAGGTGCGCGGTGGCGGGTGTGGGTGTCGGCGACGTGGTGGAGGACTTCGAGCTGCCCGATGAGACGGGCACGCCACGGCGGCTGTCGGAGTTCCTGGCCTCGGGGCCGGTGGTGCTGTTCTTCTACCCGGCGGCGATGACCCGGGGCTGCACGGCGGAGAGCTGCCACTTTCGGGACCTGGCTGCGGAGTTCGCGGCGGTCGGCGCGTCGCGGGTGGGCATCAGCCGCGACAGCGTGGCCAGGCAGGCGGAGTTCGCCACGCTGCACGGCTTCGACTATCCCCTGCTGTCGGATGAGGACGGGACGGTGGCGCAGCGGTTCGGGGTGCGCCGGCGGCTGCCGTTGGGTCCGTTGAGCACCAGGCGGATGACGTTCGTGATCGGCGCGGACCGGCGGGTCATCGAGGTGATCCACAGCGAGGTCAGCATGAACGACCATGCCGACCGGGCGCTGCGGGCGTTGGGCGGCTGAGCGGCGTGAGCCCCCTGCGGCGGGTGTCGCAGCCGGCTGGTATCAAGACAGCAATCAAACAGGTGTACGGAAGAGGGTTGTGATGGATGCCGGCCAGGGTTTGTCCACTGACGAGGTGCAGAGCCTGCGGGATGCGTTGGCGGCGGGCCGCCGGCCCAGGGTGGTGTTCACCGCATCGGCGGGGCAGATCGCCGGTCAGGTCGGCCAGGTGGTCGAGCTGACCGATCCCGAGGTGTCCGACGAGTTCGTGGTGGTGCGCTTCGGTCGCGACGAGTTGCCGTTCTCCCCCGCTGATCTGGCGGTGGCGCCGAAGGGCGCCGGTCGTCGGGTCGCCGAGCCGAAGCCGGAGCCGCCGACGCAGGAGCAGCCGCCCGCGGTGGCGGAGCCGGAGTTCGTGTTGGACACGCCGCGGGTGCCGACGCCGCGGCGGGAGGAGCCGAAGGTGGAGCAGGTGGAGAAGGCGCCGGC
Organism: Micromonospora sp. CV4; assembly: GCF_003667455.1. Classification (NCBI taxonomy): domain Bacteria; kingdom Bacillati; phylum Actinomycetota; class Actinomycetes; order Micromonosporales; family Micromonosporaceae; genus Micromonospora; species Micromonospora sp. CV4. Next base: position 8,138 of record NZ_RCVI01000180.1, read on the forward strand.
ACGGCGGGCGGCCAAGGCCGTGAAGCCGAAGGGGCCCGCGGGCCTGACGGTGACGCTGGCGTACGCCGAGGGTGAGTGGACGGTCGCCGCGCAGCAGGGCAGCAAGGCCCTGGCCAAGCCGTACGTGGTGAAGCCGGCCGAGGCGTTGAAGATGGTGGCGCTGGTCGACGTGCCGGGGGTGCAGGAGGCGGTGGAGCAGATCCTCGGCACCGAGCGGGCGGAGGCGGAGCAGCAGGCGGAGAAGCTGCGCGCGGAGCTGGCCGAGATCGAGGCGCGGCTGGCGGAGCTGCGCGAGGCCCGCTGACCGGTCGGGTCAGGTCCGGCTGTGGTGTTCCAGCAGCCGGGTCAGCAGCCGGGTGAGCTGGTCACGTTCGGCGGCGGTCAGCGGGGCGAGCAGGTCCTGCTGGACCCGCTCGACGGTTTCGGCCATCCGGCGTCCCTCGTCGGCGCCGGCCTCGGTGAGGCTGATGACGTTGCGGCGGCGATCGGCCGGGTCGGGGGCTCGCACGACGAGCCCCCGACCGGCCAGGTCGTTGATGGCCGCCACGACGTCGCTGCGATCGATGCCGCAGCGTCGGCCCAGGTCGGCCTGGCTGGCGGGGCCGCTCTCGGCGAGCGCGGCCAGCAGCCGGTAGTGGTAGCCGCGCAGCTCGTGGGCGGCGAAGCCCTCGCTGATCAGGCGGGCGGCGTGGCTGGCGGTCTGGTTGAGCAGCCAGCTCGGGGTGGTGCGCAGGCCGGCGGGTGACTGCGGGCCGGTGAACTCCATGGGCCGCAGCCTAGCAGTAATCGTTGGCCCGACCCACAATCCGTGTTACGTTGGCCTCACCAACGTTGGCCGGGCCAACGTTAAGAAGGAGGCGTCATGTCCACCGTTCCCACCCTCAACGGCCAGATCATCGGCCAGGCCCACTACGCCACCCGGGCCCTGCTGGAGCGGGCCGTCACCCCGCTCGGGATCAGCTTCGGCCACGCGCTCACCCTCAACGCCCTCGCCGCCGGCACCATCGAACGGACCGGGCTCGTGCACCGGATCACCAGCACCCTCAAGATCGACGAGTCGGCCGCGCACACACTGATCACCCAGCTCGTCGACGCCGGTCTCGCCCGGCCCGACGACCAGACCGACGCGCCGCGGGTGCGGCTCACCGACGCCGGCCACGCCGTGCAGGGCCGCGTCGCCGACGCCGTCGCGGGCCTCACCACCCGGCTGTATGGCGACCTGCCGGCCGACGAGACGAACGCCGCCGCCCGGGTCCTCGCCCTGGTCACCCAGCGCGCGAACGCGGAGCTGGCGGCGATCGCCGCCGACGCGGTGGCCGGTCAGAAGTAGTCGAGCAACTGCGCCGGGCCCCCGGCGCCCAGCAGGTCCAGGGCGTCCGGGTCCGCGCCGGCGGCGTGCAGCAGACCCGCCTCGGCGACCGACCGGGCTCGGGCGGCGCCGGCGTAGAGCAGCGCGAACCCGCGTACGTCCAGCCGCAGGTCGGCCTCGCCACCGGTCCGGGTCAGCTCCCCGACGCCGTCGGCGACGCTCAACCGCCAGCAGCCGGTGTTCCAGTCCGCCAGCTCGTCGCTGAGAGTGAAGTCGACGCTGCCCCGGGCGTACGCGGGCCAGCCGCGCTCGGCGACGGCCCGCACGACGTCCACCGGCCGGTGCATCCACAGGTCCCGCTTGTGTTCGCGGGCCGCCTCCAGCGGCAGGTGGGTGCTGACGGCGTCGCCGTCGAGCGGGTACAGCCGCAGGGTCGGCGCGACGCTGGCCCAGCTGCCGAGCACGCCGACGAGTTCCCGGGCCGCGTCGGCGGTGGTCGCCAGGGCCTCGTCGACGGTCAGCACGGAGTCGGCGCCGTAGCCGCGGCCGCGTTCCCAGCTGGCGTAGCCCACCAGGTCGCCGCCGTCCTCGACGAGCGTCAGCGCGTCACCGGGCAGCGCACCGTCGGCGGCGAAGAAGTCGAACAGCTCACCCCGACGGGTGAGCGCGCCGTTGCGGTGTCGGGTGACCCGCTCGTACAGGGCGGCGACGGCCGGCAGGTCGGCGGGCGTGCCGGCGCGGACGGTCAACCGGGGGTCCGGCCGAAGTCGGGGCAGGACGGCGGTGGTCAGGTCGACGGCGCGCAGCACGCCGGCCGCCTCCCAGCCGCAGGCACGGTAGGGCGCGGCGACGGTCGGGTACAGGGCGCTGACCGCCGCGCCGCGCTCGCGGGCGCCGCGCAGCAGGGCGGTGAGCATGCCGCGGGCCACGCCCCGGCCACGGGCCTCGGGGGCGACCGCCACCCCGGCGACGTCGGCCGCGGGCACCGCGCGGCCGGACCACCACTGGTCGTGGTGCAGGTCGACGGCCTTGCCGACGAGCCGGCCGGTGGCGTCGAACGCGCCGTAGCGGGTCAGGCCGGGCACCGCGGCGGTGGCCTGCGATGGGCGCTGCGGATCGGACCCGAAGGCGAACCGACCCAGTTCCCAGGCGTCGACCAGGTCGTCGGCGGCGAGTTCGCGGACGTGCACGGTGGCGGGCATCGGCACACCCTAGCGGGACGGATCTTCAAGGGCCGCCGAATTACGGCCGGGTGCGGGGCCGGCGTCGGCCCCGCACCCGGGCGGTCAGTGTTGCGGGATGTTGGCCACGCCGATCCGCTTGCGGAACACCCAGTAGGTCCAGCCCTGGTAGGCCAGCACGACCGGAGTGAAGATGACCGCCACCCAGGTCATGATCTTCAGGGTGTACGGGGTGGAGGCGGCGTTGGTGGCCGTCAAGGTGCCGGCGGCGTCCAGGGTGGACGGCAGCACGTTCGGGAACAGCGCCGCGAACAGGGTCGCCACCGCCAGCCCGATCGCCACGGCGGTGCCGGTGAACGCCCAGCCCTCGCGGCGTACCCGGGCGGCGGCGAGGCCACCGAGCAGGGCGAGGGCCGCGCCGACGGCGAGCACGACGGCCGCCGCGCTGGAGCGGATGCTCAGCGTCCAGGTCAGGAACCCGACCGCGAGCACGGCGGCGCCGACGCCCAGGCGCACCGCGAGGGCGCCCGCCCGCTCACGGATGTCGCCGGTGGTCTTCAGGGCGATGAACACCGCGCCGTGGGTGACGAACAGCGCGAGGGTGGTCGCGCCACCGAGCAGGGCGTACGGGTGCAGCAGGTCGAACAGGCCACCGACGTACTCGTGCTCGGCGTCCAGCGGCACACCGCGCAGGATGTTGGCGAAGGCCACGCCCCACAGGAACGCCGGCAGCAGCGAGCCGACCACGATCGCCGCGTCCCAGCGGCGCTTCCAGGACGCCTCGGGGCGCTTGTGCCGGTACTCGAAGGCCACCCCACGGCCGATCAGGGCCAGCAGGATCAGCAGCAGCGGCAGGTAGAAGCCGGAGAAGAGGGTGGCGTACCACTCGGGGAAGGCGGCGAACATGGCGCCGCCGGCGGTGATCAGCCACACCTCGTTGCCGTCCCACACCGGGCCGATCGTGTTGATCAGGACCCGTCGTTCGCGGTCGTCGCGGCCGAGCACGGGCAGCAGCATGCCCACACCGAAGTCGAAGCCCTCCAGGATGAAGTACCCGGTGAAGAGCACGGCGATGAGGAGAAACCAGATGGTGGTGAGGTCCACGGCAGGCTCCGGTGATCAGTAGGCGAAGGCGAGCGGACGCTCGGCGTCGTCGGTGTCGTCGGACGGGGGCGCCTCGCTGACGTCGGGTACGCCGGCGCGGGCGTAGCGCAGCAGCAGCTTGACCTCGATCACCGCGAGGGTGGCGTAGATCAGCGTGAAGGCGGTGAACGAGGTGAGCACCTCGGCCAGCGACACGCTGCGGGACACGCCGTTGCGGGTGAGCATCTCGCCGAAGACGATCCACGGCTGGCGACCCATCTCGGTGAAGATCCAGCCGAAGGAGTTGGCCAGCAGCGGCAGCACCGGCATGACCAGCCCCGCGCGCAGCAGCCATTTGCTGCTCGGCGTACGGCCCTTGCGCTGGCTCCAGAGCACCAGCAGGGCGATCGCCGCGGCGGCCATCCCGAACGCGATCATGAAGCGGAAGCTCCAGTAGGTGACCGGGATGATCGGGGTGTAGCTGCCGGCGCCGTACTGGGTGGCGTACTGGGCCTGGAGGTCGTTGATGCCGTGCACCGTGCCGTTGGGGTCGCCGGTGCCGAGGTACGACAGCAGGTACGGGATCTTGAGGGCGAACACCTCACGGCTGCCGTCGAGGCTGCCGACGGTGAGCACGGAGAACGAGGCGGGGCTCTCGGTGGTGTAGAGACCCTCGGCGGCGGCCATCTTCATCGGCTGCACCTCGGTCATGATCTTGCCCTGGATGTCGCCGGTGAACAGCACGGCGGCGGAGGCGACCAGGACCACCCAGGAGCCGAACTTCGCGGCGAAGCGGTAGGCGCCGGTGTCGGTGGAGTCGCGGTTACGGATCACGTGCCACAGGCCCACGGCGGCGACCAGCGACCCGGCGACCAGGAACGAGCCGGCCAGGGTGTGCGGGAAGGTGATCAGGGCGACCTTGTTGGTCAGCACCGCCGGAAAGTCGGTCAGCTCGGCGCGCCCGCTGTCCGGGTTGATCCGGTAGCCGACCGGGTTCTGCATGAACGAGTTCGCGGCGAGGATGAAGTACGCGCTGAGGTTCGTGCCGATCGCCGCGGCCCAGATGCTGGCCAGGTGCGCCCGCTTGGGCAGCCGGTCCCAGCCGAAGATCCACAGGCCGATGAAGGTGGATTCGAGGAAGAACGCGACCAGCGCCTCGATGGCCAGGGGCGCGCCGAAGATGTCGCCCACGAAGCGCGAGTAGTCGCTCCAGTTCATGCCGAACTGGAACTCCTGCACGATGCCGGTGACCACGCCCATCGCGAAGTTGATCAGGAACAGCTTGCCGTAGAACTTGGTGAGCTTGAGGTAGCGCTCGTTGCCGGTGCGGTGCCACATCGTCTGCAGGATGGCCACCAGCACGGACAGGCCGATGGTCAGCGGCACGAAGAGAAAGTGGTAGACGGTGGTGACACCGAACTGCCAGCGGGCGACGTCCAACGCGTCCACCTGGAACCCCCAGCCATTGCGTACTACGAGACGTAGTAAATACTACTGCTCGTCGTAGACGGATGGGCAGGGCCGAGCGGCCCGAACCGGCCCGGGACCAATGACCTTGATCACCCAGGCCGGTGGGTAACCCGTCGACCCGCCCTCGCGGCCCCGCCGCCCCGTGCGACGATGGCGCGCTGATGGACACCGCGCACTCCCCCTGGCAACCGCCGCTGATCTGGCGCGCCGCCCAACTGCTGGCCCGAGCCCTGGTCGGCCTGCTGGCCCGCCTCGAGGTCACCGGCGAGGTCCCCGCGCACCTGCGCCGCGGACCGCTGGTGCTGGCCGCCAACCACATCAGCCCGTTCGACCCCGTGGTGATGGCCGCCGCCTGCCAGGCCCGCGGCATCGCCCCCCGGATCATGGCGACGGCCGGGCTGTTCCGCGCCCCGGTGCTCGGCTCCCTCATGCGCCACGCCGGGCACATCCGCGTCGACCGGGGCACCGACGCGGTGCACCGGGCTCTGGAGGCCGCCACCGCCGCCGTCGCGGGCGGATCGGTGATCCTCATCTACCCGGAGGGGCGCATCAGTCTGGACCCCGGTATATGGCCCGAACGCGGCAAGACCGGCGCCGCCCGGCTCGCCCTGGCCTGCGCCGCTCCGGTCATCCCGGTCGCCCAGTGGGGCGCCCATGAGGTACTGCCCTACCGGGCGCCCCGGGGAATGCTGCGCGGCGTCGCCCGCGCGCTGTGGCGCCGTCCGGTGATTCGGGTGCACTTCGGCGCACCCATCGACCTGCAGGAGGCGGCCGCCAGCGGCCCCGGCGCCGCGCGCCGGGCCACCGACCAGATCATCGACGCGCTCACCGACAGCCTCGCCCCGCTGCGCCCCGACGAACCCGGCCGGCCCCGACACATCGACCCCAGCCGACCGAGCGACCCCAGCAGGACCCACCGCCGCCGGCTCGGATGACCTGACGGGTTAGACAACTTTCGGAAATCTGTTTAAGCTGTCTAACGTGAGCAGCATGGAGATGGAGCACGAAGACCCGAAGCGCGCCGCCGTCCTCGCGGCGGCCGTCGGGGTGTTCGGGCGCTACGGGTTCCAGAAGACGTCGATGGAGGCGGTCGCCAAGGCGGCCGGCATCTCCCGGCCCGGCCTGTACCTGATGTTCCCCAACAAGGAGCAGCTGTACCGCGCCACCATGCAGGGCGTCATGGAACGCGCCCAGCAGGCCATGCAGGCGCGCTTCGGCGACCAGGCGCTGAGTTTCGACGAGCGGATCGTGGCGGGGCTGGATGCGCTGATGGGCCCGTACATCGACACCCAGGTGGCCCGCGACCTCAACGAGCTGCTCGAGAACAGCGGGCCCCAGTTGGGCTCGATGTTCCACGACTACCAGGAGCGGGCCCGGGCGGCACTGCGCGCCCACGTCGACGCTCTCGCCCCGCCGGGCCTGCTCGACGGTGACCTGACGGCGGACGACGTGATGGACCTGCTCTTCTCCGCAGCGTTGACCTGGAAATCGACCTCGGCCACCAGGGACGAGTTCCGCGACCGGATCCGCCGGGCCCTGCGGCTGATCTGCCGCGCCGCGGGCTGAACCCCCACCGCCTACCCCTTCGCAGCCGCAGGCTGCATCTCTGCGTCCAAGGAGTTCCGAAATGTCACGAATCATCACCCCTTACTCCGCCCGGTCGACCGCCGCTGAAGTGATCGCCGGCGTCGACCTCAGCGGCCGGCGGGCCGTGGTCACCGGCGGCGCGTCCGGCATCGGCCTGGAGACCGTCCGGGCGCTGGCCACCGCCGGCGCCGAGGTGACGCTGGCCGTCCGCGACACCGCCGCCGGCGAGCGCGTCGCAGCCGACATCACGGCGGGAGGGGCGCGCGGCGCGGTCCGGGTCGCCCGGCTCGACCTGGCCGACCGCCCCTCCATCGACGCCTTCGTCAACACCTGGGCGGGCCCGCTGCACATCCTGGTCAACAACGCCGGCGTCATGGCCCTGCCGGAGCTGAACAGGACCACCGAGGGCTGGGAGGCCCAGTTCGCGATCAACCACCTCGGTCACGCCGCGCTGACCCTGGGCCTGCACGACGCGCTCGCCGCCGCGCAGGGCGCCCGGATCGTCGTCGTCAGCTCCTCGGCCCACCAGCAGTCCCCGGTCCTGTTCGACGACATCCACTTCACCGACCGGCCCTACGAGGCCTGGTCGGCGTACGGCCAGTCGAAGACCGCGACCATCCTGTTCACCGTCGCCCTGGCCAGGAAGTGGGCCACCGACGGCATCACGGCCAACGCCCTGCACCCCGGCGGCATCATGACCAACCTGCAACGACACCTCGACGACGCGCAACTGCGCTACGTCGGCGCGGTCGACGGGCAGGGCAACCGCCTGGAAGTGCCGCCGGGCTGGAAGACCCCGCAGCAGGGCGCGGCCACCTCGGTCCTGCTGGCCGCCTCCCCCGAGGTCGACGGCGTGACCGGCCGCTACTTCGAGGACGGCAACGAGGCCCTGGTCATCGCCGAGCCGGCCGACGGCATGAGCGGCGTGCTCCCGTACGCCCTCGACGACAAGAACGCCGAACTCCTCTGGGACGAGACGATCCGGCTCCTACGGCGCTGACCGGGTCGGCGGTGCCGCCCGGGCACACAGACCCGTGCGGGCGACTGGCACAGTGATCACATGTCGCGTCGTCGTCTCGTCCTCGTGGCGTTGGTACTGCTCGTCGTCAGCGGGACCGGCTACGCCGGGCTACGGACCGCGTACCACCACGCCAGGGACCAGCGGGACCTCGCCGATCTGACCCGATCGTCGCCGTGGCCCCAGGAGCAGCTGCTGATCCCCGACGGCGTGCCCCGGGCCGGCACCGTCGGCTGGCTCGAACGCGGCGGCCTCGACATCGCCTATCCGCTGCGCACCGCCGACGGCCGGGCCGTGCCCGTGCTCTGGCGGCTTCGCGTGCCGCAACCGGCGACCGGGCTGCCCGACGGCGTCGACTGCGATACGCCCCGGCTGCGCACCTGCACCGACCTCGGCGGCCGGGGCACGCTGGTCGTGACCCACCAGACCGACAACAGCGACCCGTCCACTGCCCTCTACCGCACCGACGGGGGAAGGGTACGGGCAATCGAGGTGCAGGGGCCGGACGCGGTCGAGGTCGACGAGCTGATCGCCGCGCTCACCCGCGTGCACCCGCCCAGCGACGCCGAACTGCTGGACCTGCTGCGCCACGACGGCTACCAGACCGACTGGAGCTGATCCGCCCCGCACGCAACGGCCACCGGACCGGGCGCCGAGCTGAGCATCACCGGTGCGGTCCGCACGAGAGGCGAGGGCGTCCGCCGGTCGACGAATGTCGCCGGCAGGTCACCCACGCTCCACGGGCGGCAGGCATACTGCGTCGCGTGCTGACCCGATTCGGCTACCTGGACGCGCCCGGGCCGCTGGCGTTCGCCCACCGCGGCGGCGCCGCCGAGGGCGACGAGAACACCACCGAGGCGTTCGCCCGCGCCATCGGACTGGGCTACCGGTACGTGGAGACCGACGTGCACGCCACCGCCGACGGGGTGGCGGTGATCTTCCACGACCCGACGCTGCGCAGGATCACCGGCGAACCGGGGCGCATCGCCGACCTGCGCTGGGCCGACCTCGCCTCGGTACGCGTCGGCGGGGCCGCCGTCGTACCCCGGCTCGACGAGGTGCTGGGCGCGTGGCCGCAGGTGCGGTTCAACATCGACGTGAAGGCCGACGGCGGCGTCGAGCCGACGGTCGCCACCGTCACCCGCGTCGGCGCCGCAGACCGGGTGCTGCTCGCCTCGTTCAGCGACGCCCGGCTGACCCGGCTGCGGGCGCTCACCGACGGGCGGGTCGCGACCAGCCTCGGCATGCGCGGGGTGGCCCGGCTGCGGCTGGCCTCGCTGCACGGCCGCCCGCTGCGGCTGCCCCCGTCGGTGGTCGCCGCGCAGGTGCCGCCGCGCTACGGGCGGGTGCCGGTGGTGGACCGCCGGTTCCTCGACTACTGCCACCGACTCGGCCTGCAGGTGCACGTCTGGACGATCGACGAACCGGCCCAGATGCACGAGTTACTGGATCGTGGCGTGGATGGCATCATGACCGATCACGTCGGCGTGCTGCGCGACGTCTACCGCAGCCGCGGCCACTGGGCCGCCTGACCGGCGAAGGACCCCGATGGCCGAGACCGTGACCCCCACGGTGGACGACACCCCGCCCCCGGCGAGCACCCGCCGCGAGCGCCGCGGCTGGTACATCTACGACTGGGCCAACTCCGCCTTCCAGACCACCGTCATCACGGTGTTCCTGGGCCCGTTCCTCACCACCGTCGCCGAGCTGGCCGCCGGCTGCGAACTGGGCGCGGACAGCTGCGACGGCTACGTGCACCCGCTGGGCATCCGGGTCGCCGCCGGCTCGTACTACCCGTACCTGATCTCGCTGTCGGTGTTCCTCACCGTGTTCGTGCTGCCGGTCATCGGGGCGATCGCCGACCGGTCGGCGCACAAGAAGCGGCTGCTCGGCGGCGCGGCGTTCACCGGCGCGGGCGCGACCATGGCGATGGCCTTCGTCACCGGCGACCGTTACCTGCTCGGCGGAGCGCTGTTCCTGGTCGCCAACATCTCCTTCGGCGCGGCCATCGTCGTGTACAACTCGTTCCTGCCGCAGCTCGGCGGCCCGGACGAACGCGACGGCATCTCCAGCCGCGGCTGGGCGCTGGGCTACCTCGGCGGCGGCCTGCTGCTGGCGTTCAACCTGGTCGCGGTCACGCTGTTCAGTCAGGACGACAACCCGCAGCGCACCCTGGACCTGGCCCGCTGGTCGATCGTGTCCGCCGGGGTCTGGTGGGCGGCGTTCACCCTGGTGCCGCTGCGCTGGCTACGCGAACGACCCACCGCGGCGGCGCTGGCCCGTGGCGGCAACGTGCTCACCGACGGGTTCCGGCAGCTCGGCCGCACCCTGCGTGAGGTCAAGGCGTACCCGCTGACGCTGTTCTTCCTGCTCGCGTTCCTGGTCTACAACGACGGCATCCAGACCGTCATCACCCTCGCCAGCCAGTACGGCACCGAGGAGCTGCGGCTGGAGCAGAGCACCCTGATCGTCACCATCCTGCTGGTGCAGTTCCTCGCCTTCGGTGGCGCGCTGAGCCTCGGCGCGCTGGCCCGGCGCATCGGCGCCTGGAAGACGGTGCTGCTCAGCCTGGTGCTCTGGACCGGTGTGATCATCGGCGCGTTCCGGCTGCCCGCCGAGGCGCCCGTGCCGTTCATGGTCCTCGGCGCGGCCATCGGCCTGGTCCTCGGCGGCAGCCAGGCGTTGAGCCGGTCGCTGTTCAGCCAGCTCATCCCGGCCGGCAAGGAGGGCGAGTACTACGGCTTCTACGAGATCAGCGACAAGGGCACCAGCTGGCTCGGCCCCCTCGCCTTCGGCCTGGTGTTCCAGCTCACCGCCTCCTACCGGGTGGGCCTGGTCTCCCTGCTGATCTTCTTCGTGGTCGGGTTCCTGCTCCTTTTGGCCGTGCCGATCCGCCGGGCCATCGTCGCCGCCGGAAACACCCCGCCCCGGGTGCTCTGAGCAGGCCGCACCGGGCGGATCGGCCCTGGTCGATCAGATAGGCTGCCCGACCGTGACCGACGACGCCGCTGCCGCCCCGACCTGCCTGGCCCACCCGTTCCCCGGCCAGCCGCACGCTCCGGCCGGGTGCGCGGCGGCGCGCGGGCTCGACGGGCGTCCGGTGCACGCCGCGGCGTTGAAGTTCTTCTGGGGACCGATGGACTGCGGCAAGTCCACCATGGCCCTGCAGATGAACTACAACCACGCCCGCCAGGGCCGCCGGGGACTGGTCACCACCCGCATCGACCGGTCGTTGGGCCCACAGGTCACCACCCGCATCGGGCTGGCGCACGAGGCGATCGAGGTCACCGACGACCTGGACCTGCGGGCCCTGGTCCGGGGCCGGTGGGCCGAGGGGGAACGCGTCGACTACCTGATCTGCGACGAGGCGTGCTTCTACACCGTCGAGCACGTCGAGCAGATGGCCGAGCTGGTCGACAGCTACGACGTGGACGTGTTCGCGTTCGGCCTCGCCACCGACTTCCGGTCCTGCCTCTTCCCCGCCACCCAGCGGCTGTTCGAGCTGGCCGACGAGGTGGCCCGCATCCAGGTCGAGGTGCTCTGCTGGTGCGGCCGGGAAGGGCTGCTCAACGCCCGGGTCGTCGACGGCCGGGTGGTCCGCGAGGGCGCGCAGGTCGTCATCGGCGACACCGTCGACACCGCCGAGGTGCGCTACCAGGTGCTGTGCCGGCGGCACTACCGCAGCGGCGACCTCGGCCCCCGCGACTGACCGGCGGCGGTCAGGCCGGGAGCGGCGCGGCGGCCGGGACCCGGAACTGGTCGGCCACGATGACCGCGACGGTCACCGCCGTTGCCAGCGCCGCGCACGCCACGACGGGCAGTGGCAGCAGGACACCGACCGGCACCAACGCCAGCAGCACCACGACCGCCGCGATCCGGCTGGTCGGCCAGACCCGCCACAGCACCGCCTTGTAGGCGCCGTGCCCGGCGAGGAACAGCGCCGGGCCGCCCAGGACGAACAGCGCGGTGACCGTGGTCGTGTCGGCGCCGGGCTCGCGCAGCAGCCGCTCGTCGCCCGCGGCGGTGACGATGATCCCGGCGACCATCACCGGGTGCAGGTAGTTGAACGCCAGCCGGCTCAACCCACCGGTGCGCGTACCGGCGCGAGCGATGACCTCCGTGGCGGCCGGCGCCGAGCGGGTGAAGTACACCCACCACAACGCCACCGACCCGGCGAACGCCAGCACGAACGCCCCGGAGGTCACCATGCTCAGCTGCTGCGCCAGGGTGCTCCCGGTGACCAGGATCGACTCGCCCAGGGCGATCAGGATGAACGCCTGGCACCGTTCGGCCAGGTGCCCGCCCTCCACCGCCCACCGCTCGGGGCGCGTGCGCCCCAAACCGGGCACCGGATATCCGGTCGACAGGCCGACCACGTCGAGCACGATCGCCGTCGCCCACAGCGCCTCCCGGACACCCCCGCCACCCAGTCCTCCGAGCACCAGGAGCGTTGACGTCCCGACGAACCACGGCAGCGTCTTCTGGAACCCGTCGACCAGCACCGGATGGCCCCGCACCGCCCACAGCGCGAACAGGCTGCGGCCCACCTGCACCGTCACGTAGACCAGGGCGAAGAGCAGGCCGGTACCGGCGAACGCGCCGGGGATCGCCGCCGACAGCAGCAGGCTGCCCAGCATCAGCCCGATCAGCAGCGCCCGCACCGGCGCCCGGTCCGGGTGCAGCCAGTTGGTCACCCAGGCGGTGTAGACCCACACGAACCAGACCAGCGCCAGCAGCAACGCGGTCCGTGCGGCGCCCCGCCAGTCCGCGTGTGCGATCAGGTATTCCGCCAGCTGGGTGATGGTGAAGATGAAGACCAGGTCGAAGAACAGTTCCGTCGAGGTGGTCGGCTCCACCCCCCGACGCTCGCGTAGCAGCCAGGGGCGCACCGGCCTCGCGACCGGCGGCTCAGAAGGGGTCACCGCAGACCCGCCAGTCGCCGCCCTCGCGGACCACCGGCAGGCGACGTTCCTCGCTGAGCCCGCCGTCGCGGGTCAACTTCACCGTCACCGTGCCGTGTGGCCGCCCACCGCGGGTCGCCACCGACACGTCGGTGATCTCGTAGTCGGTCACCATCGGGGGCGTACGCACCCAGCTGGTGAAGCCGATCGGGCTCCACCGGGTGCGCGCGTCCGCACAGAGCCGCTCGTACGCCCCGTCGCTGTCGCCGAGGGTCACCTCGCTGAGGAAATCGTCGGCGGTCTCCCGGATCGGGCCGGCGGCCTGCCGTACGGTCTGCAGGTTCCAGGCGCCCAGCCCGGCCACCCCGACGCAGCACAGCGCCACGCCGATCCCGGCGAAGGCCAACCCGGTGCGCATCGGGCGGTGCCGCCGGGCCGGTCGGCTGTACGGCTGGCCGGCACCCACGACTACCGACCGTAGAGAACGCCGTCGCTGTGGGCCACGACAAGTCGGAAACTGGGTGCGACCGCTGGATGGTTGTGCCCTGTTCCGAGCGGCCACGGATCGTTTACCGTCGTCGCACACCCCTACCGCAGTGCCCGGGAGCCGATCGATGAGCCGCTTCGTACAGCCGGTACCACCACCCGCCGACCCGTACGCCGGTGACGCCCTGCTGCGGTCCTGGCTGGAGCGTCACCTCGGCCCGGCTGGGCACGCCGCCGCGAAGGGGCGCCTCGCCGACCTGGCCGCCGACGTCACCGGGCCGCTGCGCGCGGCGCACGCCGACGCCGAGGCGCACCCGCCGACGCTGGTCCGCTACGACGCGTGGGGCGCCCGCGTCGACCGGATCGGCACCTCCGCCGGTTGGCAGGCGCAGCGCGCCGCCGCCGCGCGGCACGCCGTGGTCGCGCTGCCCTACCTGCCGGACGCCCGCGGCACCTGGGGCGCCGCCGCGCGGGTCGTGCAGCACGCCCTGCTGCACCTGTACGGTCCGGAGTCGGCGACGTTCTCCTGCCCGGTGGCGATGGCCGACGGGGCGGCGGCGCTGCTCAGCCTGCCCGATGTCGACGCCGGGGTCCGCGACGCGTGGCTGCCCCGACTGATCTCCACCGATCCGGGGACGGCGATCACCAGCGGGCAGTGGATGACCGAGTCGCAGGGCGGCTCGGACCTGGGGCGCTCCAGCACCGTGGGCCGGCCCGCCGCGGACGGTTCGTGGCGGTTGACCGGGGAGAAGTGGTTCTGTTCGGCGGCCGACGCGGCGATGGCGGTGGCGCTGGCCCGGCCGGAGGGCGCCGGCCGTGGCAGCCGCGTGCTCGCCCCGTTCCTGGTTCCCCGGTACGCGGCCGACTCGCCCCTGGCCGACGGCGCCGCGGCGGACGCGCCGGCGCCGGGCGTCACCGTGCACCGGCTCAAGGACAAGCTCGGCACCCGGGCGCTGCCCACCGCCGAGATCGGCCTGCACGACGCGTACGCCGTGCCGTTGGGCGACCCGACGGTGCCCGGCCTGGTCCGGGCGATGACCCTGGTGGTGGTGACCCGGGTGCACAACGCCGCCGCGGCGGCGGGCGGGATGCGGCGCGGGTTGGCGTACGCCCGGGCGTACGCCGACGCGCGGCACGTCGCCGGCGGCGCGTTGGCGTCCTCGCCGCTACACCGGGCCACCCTGGGCACCCTCGCGGTCGACGCGGCGGGCGCGTTCGCCCTGGCCGGGCACGCGTTCGCGCTGCTCGGCCGGGTCGAGGTCGGCGGCGACCCGGAGGCTGCGGCGGAGCTGCGCATCGTGGCGCCGCTGGCGAAGCTGGCCACCGGCCGGCTCGCCGTCGGATCCGCCAGTGAGTACGTGGAGAGCTTCGGCGGGGCCGGCTACGTGGAGGACACCGGCGTGCCCCGGCTGCTGCGTGACGCGCAGGTCCTGCCGATCTGGGAGGGCACCACCAACGTGCTCGCCCTGGACGTGCTGCGCGCCTTGACCCGGGAGGACGCCGGTACGCCACTGCTCAGTCGCCTCGCCGTCGCGGTCGACCTGGCCCGGCCACTGTCGCCGGCACTGGCGGACACCCTGGCCACGGCCGCCGCGCAGCTCCGCGACACCATCACCGCGGTGACCGCCGACCCGGGCGCCGAGGCGGTGCTCGCCGGTGCCCGCGGCCTGGCGCTGCGCCTGGCGTACGCGCTGACCACCGCGCTGCTCGTCGAGCACGCCGCGTGGGGCGACGAGCAGGCGGAGTTGGCGGCCCGGCTGTGGGCGCGGCGCTGGCTGCGACACGAGGAGATCGCCGAGGACGCCCACCACCACCTGGACCTGCTCTGCTGACCGGCCGGCGCGAGCGGGTGGGTGGGGACCGGTGCCGGCCCTGATCGAGCTGGACGACGCTCGGGGAGCGCCGCTGGACGACCGCGGACCGCCGGTGGCGCTGTCGCGGCGGTGGCGCTCGGTCCTGCTGGTGGTGGCGTGCGCGCTGCTCGGCGGGGCCGCGGCACCTGTACACCTGTTGGCTCGGGCGGGGCCGGTGCTGCCCGGCCGGGCGACCCTGCTCAGCGCGGGCCCCCTGCTGCTGGTCGTCGACCCGGGTGGCGGCGCGCCGACGCTGAGCGCCTACGACGCCGCGACGCCGCACCGCCCGGCACGGTGGCGGGTCACCGTGCCGCCGGCCACCGGGTGGTCCGCCGAGGCGGCCGGTGACCTGCTGCTGGTCGTCGAACGCGACCAGCTTCGCCGGCCGACGGCCACCACCGCCCGGTCGGTGCGCACCGGCGAACCGCTGTGGCGGCGACCCGAGCGGGTGTACGCGGCCGGCGACGCGACGGTGGCGGTGAGCGAGGTCCGTAGCGCCTCCGGACCGGGGCGGCGGGTCGAGGGCACGGTGCTCGGCATCGACCCGGCCACCGGCGTTTCCCGCTGGTCGGTGCCCGTGCCCTCCACCGCCGTGCTGGAGGTGCTGCCCGGCACGCCCGGGCGGGTGCTGCTGGTGCAGGACGACGGGCTGACCCGGCTGCTCGACGCCCGCGACGGCACGGTCCACGGGCAGGGGCGACTGCCGCCGGCCGACTACGGCCCCGACAACCCGCAGGTCATCGGCACGCACCTGGTGCTGCGCCACCCGACCGGCACCGGCGCGGCGCTGACCGGGTACGACCTGCCCGGGTTGGCGTGGCGTTGGCAGGTGCCGGTCCAGCCCGGCGAGGTGACCCTGCAGGCCTGCCAGGACCTGGTCTGCGGGCGGGACGGGCGTGGCCGGTGGGCGCGCGACGCCGCATCCGGTGCGGTCGGCTGGACGTGGCCGGACGGCAGGCGGTGGCGCACCGTCGCGGGCGCGCGGGCCGGCTCCGAGCCGCTGGTGCTGCTCGGTGTGGCGGCGGACGGCCGACGCGTCCTGGTCGCGACGGTGGGCCGGGACGGACCTCGGGTGCGCGGAGTGCTCCCGGCCGGGGTGCGGGACTGCCGGCGCGCCGGTGCCGGGCTGGTCTGCCGTGGCGATGCCGACCGGGTCACGGTCTGGGCGATCGACTCGCACTGACCGGGCGAGAAACGCCGGTGTACCTGACAGCGGTTGGCAGGTACCCGGGGCAGACTGCCCGCATGACGACAACCGCCGACCTCGCCATGGTCAACCTGGACAGCTCCGACCCGGCCGGGCACGCCGCGTTCTACCACCGGGCCCTGGGCTGGGAGATCACCCACAGCCAAGCCGAGTACGCCATGATCAATGGCGGCGGCGTCTCGATCGGCTTCGGGCTGGTCGAGGGTTACCGGCCGCCGACCTGGCCCGACCCGGCCGGGGGCAAGCGCTACCACCTCGACCTCTACGTGGACGACCTGGCCGCGGCGGAGAAGGAGTTCGTCGAGGCTGGCGCGTCGAAGCCGGAGTTCCAGCCCGGCGGTGACCGGTGGGTGGTGCTCATCGATCCGATCGGGCAGCCCTTCTGCATCTGCCCCCGCCCGCAGGGCTGAGGCTCCACGGGCCGCGCGGCGGTCAGCGCAGCGGGCCACGGGCGACGGCGGCCCGCATCGTCGGCGGGTCGCCGACCGGCACGTACTCCAGCCACCAGGTGGCGCCGGCCTCGGCGAGCGCGCCCAGGTAGGCCCGCTCGGCGCGCTCGTCCGGTCGGCGCTGCCGGCCGCCGATCGCCACGTCGAACGGCTGGCCGTCGGCGCGGGTGGGTGGCAGGGCGCTCACCAGCTCGCGTACCTCCTCGGGGGTGAAGTCGGACCACCCGTCGGTGTCGGTGAGCTTGTAGGGCACGATGCCGTCGGCGCGGGCCGCCCGCCGCCGCACGGCCCCGGCCTGCATGCTGCCGCCGACCCAGATCGGCACCCGGGGCGACTGCACCGGCGGCGGTCGCAGCGCCACCCCGTCGGCGCGGTAGTGGGCGCCCCGGTGGCGGACCGGCTCGCCGGTGAGCAGCCCGGTCAGCAGGTCGAGACCCTCGTCGAGCATGGCGGCCCGGACGGCCACCTCGGTCGGCTCGCCGAACGCGGCCAGGCCCCGATCGCCCGGGTCGCCCACGCCGACCGCGACGGTGGCCCGCCCCGCGCTGAGGTGGTCGAGGGTGAGCACCTCACGGGCCAGCTTCGCCGGGCGGCGTCGGGGCAGCGCCGTGACCGTGGTGCCCAGCCGCACCCGACCGGTGCGGCCGGCGATCGCCGTGAGCACCAGCCACGGGTCGTAGGTGGACGGGTCGTTCCCGGAGTAGTGGATCAGGTAATCCTCCAGGAACACCCCGTCCCACCCGGCGTGCTCGGCGAGCTCACCCAGCTCGACCAGCGTGGACACCGGGACGGACGCGCCGCCGCAGGGCAGCTCCAGACCGTGTCTCATCCACCGACCGTAGGGCGGAGGTACGACGCTCAGCCGCGGCGGCGGGACCGGGCCGCCCACACCACGTACGCCGGGTCGCGGTCGAGGTTGTGCCGGTCGCGGTCGTAGCGTCGGGTGGTACGCGGGTCGGCGTGCCCCATCGCGTCCTGCACGTCCTCCAGCGGGACGCCCTCCGAGCGGGCGGTGGTGGCGAAGGCGTGCCGCAGCGAGTGCGGCGAGAGCTTCGCCCAGGCCGGGATACCGGCGGCCCGGGCCAGCCGGCGGACCATCCGGAACACCGAGTGCCGGTCCAGTCGGGCGCCGCTGGCGGTGACCAGCAGCGGGCCGGTCAGCTGCGGCACCGGCACCCCGGTGGCGGCGGCCCGCTGGGCCAGGTAGGCGTCCACCGCGTACCCCGTGCCGGGGGTGAGGGCGCGGCGGCGTTGCTTGCCGCCCTTGCCGACGAACCGCACGCTGCGGTGCCCGCGTTCGCTGCCCAGGTCGGTGAGATCCAGTGAGATCAGCTCGCCGACGCGCAGGCCCAGGTCGGCCAGGAGCGCGATCGCGGCCCGGTTCCGGGCGGCCGTCGGGCCGCTGTCCGCGTCGGCGGCGCTGAGCAGCGCGTCCACCTCCTCCGGGGTGAGACCGACGGTGGCGGAGTGGTCCCGGTCGACGCGTGGCCGGTCGGCTCCGGCGACCGGGTTGGCCGGCACCGCGCCGAGTTTGACGAGGAAGTCGTACCAGCTGGACAGCGCGGAGAGCCGGCGCGCCACGGTCGCCGGGGTCAGCGGCCGGCCGCTTCGCGCACCGATGGTGGACTCCAGGGCGCGGGCGTACTCGTTGACGTGCAGGAAGTTGGCCCGCAGCGGGTCCAGGTCGCGGTCGGCGCACCAGGTGAGCCAGCCGGTGACGTCGCGCCGGTAGGCGTCGCGGGTGTGCTCGGACAACCGGCGGTTGCGCAGCCACGCCTCGGTGACGTCGACCGGCCCGCCGGGCAGGGCCGGTCGGGCCGTCGGGCGGGCGAGCACCGGAGCGTCGGAGGACACCATGTGAAAAACACTCTCAGCTCCGGGTGGGTTCGCCGCGCAGGCGCGCCGAGACCGCCGGACCCGGCCGGTGTCGGGCCACGGCGTGCCGGCTACCGTCGGGCGGTGCGTGCCAGTCGGCTGGTCTCCCTGCTGCTGCTCCTGCAGACGCGGGGGCGGATGACCGCCGTGGAGCTGTCCGAGGCCCTGGAGGTGTCGGTCCGGACGGTGTACCGGGACGTGGAGTCGTTGGGCGCCGCCGGGGTGCCGGTGTACGCCGAGCGCGGCCCGGCCGGCGGGTACCGGCTGCTCGACGGCTACCGCACACGGCTGACGGGGCTGACCGCCGGCGAGGCCGAGGCGCTGTTCCTGGCCGGTGTGCCGGGCCCGGCCGCCGAGCTGGGCCTGGGGTCGGTGCTGGCCACCGCGGAGCTGAAGTTGCGCGCCGCGCTGCCGGGCGACCTCGCCGACCGGGGCGGGCGGATCCGGCAGCGGTTCCACCTGGACGCGCCGAGCTGGTTCCGCGAGCCCGAGCCCACACCGCACCTGGCCGCCCTGGCCGGCGCGGTGTGGGAGGACCGCCGGATCCGGGTGCGCTACCGGCGGTGGCAGCAACCCCGGGACGTGACCCGCACCCTCGACCCGCTCGGCGTGGTGCTCAAGGCCGGCCGGTGGTACCTGGTCGCCGCGGCGGCCGGGCAGGTGCGCACCTACCGGGTGGGCGCCATTCTGGACCTGACCGTGCTGGACGAGCCCGCCGACCGACCGGCCGGGTTCGACCTGGCGGCCAGCTGGCAGGAGCACACCGAGCGCTACGAGAGTGGCGTCTACCGCGCGGAGGCGCGGGTGCGGATGACCGTGGCGGCGCTGGCGCGCACGGTGCACCTCTTTCCGCCGGCGATGAGTCGGGCGGCGCAAGACGCCGCTGGTGCGCCGGACGCGGACGGCTGGCTGGTCACCACCGTGCCGATCGAGTCGATCCGGCACGGTCACGTCGAGATGCTCAAGCTCGGCGCGCAGGTGGAGGTGCTCGCACCGGCCGAGTTGCGGGAGCTTCTCGCGGGCACCGCCCACGCGCTCGCCGCGCTCTACCCACCGGCCACCACCGGGGAAGACCCCGCGGTGGACGGGACGGCCGGTGATGCTCGGGGCGGGCCGGGTACGACGGTTGGCCCGCCCCCCGCATCGGTCAGGCGTTGATCTGCCGGCGTCCGTCGCCGTTGGCGCTGATGGTCACCCGGCGGGGCTTGGCGCGCTCGGCGACCGGGATGCGCAGCGTCAGCACCCCGTTGTCGTAGCCCGCCTCGAGCTTGTCGGTGTCCAGGGTGTCGCCCAGGAACAGCCGCCGGGTGAAGGTGCCCATGGGGCGTTCGGCGGCGACCAGTTCGACACCGTCGCCGGTCGGCCGGCGACGCTCGGCCCGCACGGTGAGCACGTTGCGCTCGACGGTGCAGTCGATGGAGTCCGGGTCGACGCCGGGCAGGTCGAACGCGGCGTAGAAGTGGTCCCCGTCGCGGTAGGCGTCCAGGTGCATCATCGCGGGACGGGCCGCCGTACCGAAGAACTGCTCGGCGAGCCGGTCGATCTCGCGGAACGGGTCGGTACGCATCAACATCGTCGTGCCTCCTCGGTTCTCCTGGCCGAAGGTGATGACTTGAGTCGGGGTGACTCAAGTTCCTCTTTGTATTTAGCGCACCTGACGGCGGCCGTCAAGTCCTCAGCACAGCCGCTTCTCGAACCAGTGTTCGGCGTACGGGCCCTGCGAATACGCGGAGATCTCGACGTAGCCGTGCCGGGCGTACAGGGCGCGGGCCTCGACCAGGTCGTTGCGGGTGTCCAGGCGGATCCGGTCCACTCCGGCCGCCCGTGCCCGCTGCTCCAGGGCGGCCAGCAGCGCCGCGCCCCCGCCGGCGCCGCGATGTGCGGGGCGGATGAACACCCGGGTCATCTCGGCCCAGTCCGGCCACCAGCGCAGCCCGGCGCAGCCGGCCAGGTCCGCGCCGTGGTGGGCGAGCAGCAGCACACCGGTCGGGTGCGCCAGGTCGTCGCTGGGCATCTCGGCCAGCGCCGCGTCGACCTCTCCCGGACGGGCCGGGCGGCGGTGGTAGCGGACCACCATCTCCGTCATGTACTCGCGCAGCAGCAGTGCCGCGTCGGGCTGGTCGGGATGGACGGCGGTGGTCACCCAGGTGGATCGGAGTGTGCTGGTCACCCGTTGATTGTCCGGAGCGCGGTCAACGGATTTTCCGCCGTCCGGGTCGCCGGCGGCCCGGGGACACGCTACCGGCGGCCCGGCAGCAGGGCGATCAGAGAAGCTCGTAGATGCCGTGTTCGCGGGTGAGCAACTGCTCGTCGATCAGGTAGCGGCGCAACGTGACGTGGTCCGACCCGCCGGCGGCGCACCACGGTTTGAGCGCCTCGTCCACGGCCCGCTCGGGGTAGCGGGTCCCCGACTCGAACGACCGTTCCGCGATGTGCGCCAGCAGCACCCGTCGCCGACCGCGTTGCGCCGGCAGGCCGACCAGCACACCGGAGCGTAGGAACGTCCGTAGCACCGGGTCACCGGCCGGCTCGGCGTCGTCGGCCGGGCGGCGCTCGCGAGCGGCCGCCCGCAGCGACACCTCGTCGGCCACGAGCGCGCCGTCGGAACCGGTCACCAGGCCCGCGTCGGTGAGCCGGCGGATGCCGGTGAGCACCGTCCGCGCCGGCAGGGCGGCCCGCTCGGCGATCTGGGCCGTGCTGGCCGCGCCCAGCACGATGGCCGCGAAGACCCGCCGTCGTCCGTCGTCGGCCAGGGCCCCGGCCAGAGCGTCCGCAGTCATGCCGGTCACCCTCCCATCGACGGTACGCCGACCGCCAGGCGATTTCCCGGTACGGTCCGCTCCCCCGCCGCGCCGCGCGGACTCAGTCGGTCGACTGCTCGGCCACGAGCAGCACCCGGCGCAGCAGGTCCGAGAGCAGCCGGCGCTCCGCCGGGGTGAGCGCGCCGAGCAGCCGGTGCTCCTCGGCGCCCCGGACGTCCATCGCCCCGTGCCATGCGGCCCGGCCGGCATCGGTGAGCTCCACATCGACCCGTCGCCGGTCCACGGTGGACGGAGTGCGGCGCACGAAGCCCCGCTCGACCAGACTGTCGACCCGCGCGGTGATCGACGCGGGCGCCATCGCCAGGTCCGCGGCCAGTTCCGAGGGCGCGGCACGTCCCTGCCGGCCGGCGAGCGCGTGCAGCGTGTCGTACTCGTGTGCCGGCAGGTCGAAATCCACCAGCACCCGCTCCTTCACGGTGCGCAGGTGCCGGGTGAGGACACCCATCCTGGTCACCGCCCCTTCGACGTCGACGTCGAGGTCGGGCAGGACGGGCAGCCAGCGCTCGACGTGCCGGTCGACCGAGTCGTGGGGGTTCATCGCCAGAGCTTATCGCACCGAACTATTCGTTGACGAAATATTTGACGTCGAAGTATCGTGCGGTGGTGGCCACTCCTCTGCGCACCCGCTCCTTCCGGCTGTTGTTCCTGGGCCGGACCGTCTCCGGGGTCGGCGACGCCGTGGTCCCCGCCGCCCTGGCCCTGGCCGTCCTGCGGGCCACCGGTTCGACCGGCGCGCTCGCTGTCGTCCTCGCGGCGGCGATGGTTCCCCGGCTGCTCCTGCTGCCAATCGGCGGCGTGGTCGCCGACCGGTTCGACGCCCGCCGGGTCGCCCTGGCGGCCGACCTGGTCCGCTGCGCGACCCAGCTCGCGGTCGGCGTGGAGCTGCTCGGCGGCGACGCATCGCTGGCCACCATCGTGGTGGCCTCCGCGCTCGGCGGCACCGCCTCGGCGTTCGCCATGCCGACCGCCTCCCCGCTGGTCGCCGGCACCGTCGCACCGGCCGACCGGCAGCGGGCCAACGCCCTGATGGGGATCACCGCCAACACCAGCCGGCTCGCCGGGCCGGCGCTGGCCGGGGCACTGATCTGGGCCGCCGGCCCGGGCTGGGCGTTCATCATCGACAGCGCGTCGTTCGCGCTCAGCGCCACGCTGCTCGCGCTCGTCCGGGTCCGGCACGTGCCGGTGCCCCGCCGCTCCATCATCGGCGACCTGCGCCACGGTTTCGGCGAGGTGCGCGCCCGCGACTGGTTCTGGACCAGCCTGATCGGGCACGGCGTCTGGAACGGCGCCGCCGCCGTGCTGATGACCCTCGGCCCGGCCATCGCCATCGACCGCCTCGGCGGTGAGGCCACCTGGGTGGTGCTGTTGCAGGCCGGCGCGATCGGCATGCTCACCGGCTCGTTGCTGGCCGGGCGGGTCCGGCTCCACCGGCCGGTCCTGCTGGCCAACCTCGGGCTGGCCAGCTACGCCGCACCACTGCTGCTGCTCGCCGTCGCCGCGCCCGCCCCGGCGGTGATCGTCGCCTACGGCGTCGCGCTGACCGCCCTCGGCTACCTCAACCCGGTCTGGGAGACCGTCGTGCAGCACCAGTTCCCGCCCGAGGTCCTGGCCCGGGTCACCTCGTACGACTGGCTGGTCTCACTGGGCGCCGTGCCGCTGGGTTACGCCCTGGCGCCACTGGCCGCGGACGCCTTCGGGGCACCCGTACCGCTGGCCGTCGCCGGCCTGCTGGTCCTGGCCGCCTGCGCCGGCACCGCGCTGGTCCCCGGCGTACGCCGGCTCACCTGGCCGGCGACCACGCCACCGAGCCCGGTCGAACCCGCCACCGCCGACGCGCGGTGAGCGGGTCCGACCGGTCGCCTGGTCACTCCCCGGTCGGCCCGTCGGCGAGTTCGGTCACGATGTCGAGGTGGCCGAGGTGGCGGGCGTACTCCTGGAGCAGGTGGAACAGCACCCGCTCCAGCGAGGCGGGGTCGGCGCCGCTCCAGCGCGGGCCTGGCGCGCCGACCTCCGACAGGTCGTGCGCCGTCACCACCGCGCTGGTGTGCGCACCCTGCGCCCGCAGCGCCGCCACCAGATCCGAGCGGGTCTCCTCGGGCGCGACATACCAGCGATCCCCGCGGCGGTCACCCCACGGCTCGGGAACATCCCGGCCCTGAAAACCCCACTCGATCCAGCGCAGCTCGACGTACCGCAGGTGTTTGAGCAGTTCCAGCGGCGTCCAGCCCGACGGCAGGCCGCTGCGCCGCAGCTCCGACTCGGGCAGCGCCGACACCTTGGTCGTCACCGACTCCCGGAAGTAGTCCAGGTAGCGCAGGAAGACCTCGGTGCGGCTGCCGGCGGGGCTCGTGGGCTCGGGGAAGGGCATGGTCATCCGCCCATTGTGCGGGGCCGGTCAGCCCGCGGGCAGGTCGCGGCCGCGCTGCTGCACACCGGCCTGGCCGTACGGGTAGTCACCCACCGGCGGGGCGCTAGCCTCGTCCAGCAGCCGGGTCTGCTCCGCGTCGAGGACCAGGTCGGCGGCGGTCAGGTTGTCGTCGAGCTGCGCCGTCGTCCGTGCCCCGAGGATCACCGAGGTGACCGCCGGGCGGGCCGCCAACCAGGCGAGCGCCACCGCCGACATGGACACGCCCTGCTCCCCGGCCACCTGGCTGACCGCGTCGATCACCCGCCACGTGCGCTCCTCGGCGTTGCGACCCGCGTACGCCTCGACGCCGCGCTGCGGGTTCTCGCCGAGCCGGGTGGCGCCGGTGGGCGTGCTGTCCCGCTGGTACTTGCCGGTCAGCCAGCCGCCGCCCAACGGTGACCACGGCAGGATGCCGATGCCCTCGTTCTCGCAGACCGGCACCAGCTCGAACTCGATCTCCCGGGCCAGCAGGTTGTACTGCGGCTGGAGGGTCACGATCGGGGTGAGGTTGAGGTGCTGGGTGAGCAGGGCGGCCTTCTGCAACTGCCAACCGGTGAAGTTGCTGACCCCCGCATAGCGGATCTTGCCCGCGCGGACCGCGTCGTCGAAGAACCGCAGCGTCTCCGGCAGCGGGGTCAGCGGGTCCCAGGCGTGCGCCTGGTAGAGGTCGACGGCCTCGACACCGAGGCGCCGGAGGCTGGCGTCCAGGGCGCGGGTCAGGTGTACCCGGGACAGGCCGGCGTCGTTCGCCCCCGGGCCCATCGGGAACCGCCCCTTGGTGGCGATGACCAGCCGGTCGCGCAGGCCGGGCCGCGCGGCCAGCCAGCGGCCGACGATCTCCTCGGAGACGCCGGCGGAGTAGACGTCGGCGGTGTCGATGAACGTCCCGCCGGCCTCCACGAACCGGTCCAGCTGGGCGAAGCTGCCCTCCTCGTCGGTCTCCGCGCCGAAGGTCATCGTGCCCAGACACAGGGTCGACACCACCGTGCCGGTGGCGCCCAGAGTGCGATAGCGCATGTCGTCCTTCCGGTAGAGGAACAAAGCTGATCTTCGCACCGGGTCCCGGGACGGGCGGCACGGGCACCCGGACGGCGGTGTCAGGGGTGATGATGTGCGGGTGAGCGAGTCCGCCATCGAGACCGGCCGACCCCACCGGCCGGATCAGTCGTCGCCGTCGAAGCGGCCACCGACACCGGGTCCGCGCGCGCTCGGCCCGTGGCTGGTGGCCGCGGCGGTCAGCGTGACGCTGCTGCTGCTCGCGGGCCGCTACGGCTATCACCGGGACGAGCTGTACTTCCTGCTCTGCGGCCGGCACCTCGACTGGGGGTACGTCGACCAGGGCCCGCTGGTCCCGGCGCTGGCCCGACTGCTCGACACGATCGCGCCGGGCAACCTGGTCGTGCTGCGCACCCCGTCGGCGCTGCTGGCCGGTGTCGCGGTCCTGCTGGTCGCGGCCGTCGCCCGGGAGTTGGGCGCCGGCCGGGGCGGGCAGAGCTTCGCGGCGTTGCTCGCCGCGCTGTCCGGCATCGTGCTCGCCGGCGGGCACCTGCTCAGCACCACCACCGTCGACCTGCTGGTCTGGCTGGCCGCCGTGTGGTGCGCGGTGCGGCTGCTGCGCACCGGCGACAGCCGGTGGGCGGTCGGCATCGGGCTGGCGCTCGGCGTCGGCATGCTCAACAAGCTGCTGCCCGCGCTGCTGGCCGTGGGCCTGATCGCCGGGGTGGCCATCGCCGGGCCGCGTCGGCTGCTGCGCGACCGGTGGGTGCTCGCCGCCGTCGGGATCGCCGCGCTGCTGGCCGCGCCGACCCTGATCTGGCAGGCCACGCACGGCTTTCCGCAGCTGTCGGTGGCCGCCTCGATCTCCGGCGGTGACAGCTCCTACAGTGGCCGCCTCGACGCGCTCACCCTCCAGTTCGTCATCATCAGCCCGTACGCGGTGCCGATCTGGATCGCCGGGCTCGTCGCGTTGCTGCGCCGGCCGGCGTGGCGGGCGTACCGCCCTCTGGGCTGGGCCTGGCTGGTCGTCGTCGGCATCGTGCTGATCGCCGGCGGCAAGGGTTACTACGACGCGCCGCTGCTGCTGGTCCTGACAGCCGCCGGTGCGGTGGTCACCGCCGCCTGGGCGTCACGCGGTGCGGTCGGGCTGCGCCGGGGTCTGCTCACGGTGGCCGCGGTGCCGCTGTTGCTGCCCACCATCGTGCTGCTGCTGCCGGTGTTGCCGGCCGACCGGTTGCCCGCCTTCGTGGTGGACGTCAACTACGACGCCGGTGAGACCATCGGCTGGCCGGCGTTCGCCGACTCGGTCGCCACGGTCCACCGTGGCCTTCCGCCAGAGGAGCGCTCGCGCACGGTCATCCTGACCGGCAACTACGGCGAGGCGGGCGCGCTGGCCCGCTACGGCCCGACCCGTGATCTGCCCCGCGCGTACTCCGGGCACAACAGCATGGTCGACTTCGGCCGACCACCCGCCGACGCCGACGTGGCGATCGTCGTCGGCTGGGAACGCTCCGCCCCGCTGAACGCCTGGTTCACCGAGTGCGCACCCGCCGGACGGGTGGACCAGCGGGTCGACGTGGACAACGACGAGAACGGCGGCCCGATCTTCGTGTGCCGGGGGCTGCGGCGTCCGTGGGCGCAGATCTGGGACACCGAGGTACGCCACGCCGGCTGACCCCGCGACGTCAGTTGTCGTTGGCGCCGGTCAGCCAGGCGCGTACCGCGGGCAGTGCCTCGGGGCCCGAGTCGGTGCCGACGTCGCGGGCGAGATCGGCGATCGTGACCGCGGCGAGTGCCTGACGCCACGCCTCCTCGGCGGTCCACATGGCCCGGGCGACCGGGCACGCCCTGGTGCAGGCGTTGGCCGGGGTCGCCAGCGGGCCGCGTTGCCGGATCTCGGTGCAGACGAAGGCGGGCCCGGGACCGTCGACGGCCCGCACCACGTCGAGCAACGTGATGCTCTCCGGTGCGCGGGTCAGCGCGTAGCCACCGGCCTTGCCCTGCACGGAGTGGATGAGGCCGGCGCGGGCGAGCGACTGGAGCTGCTTGGCGAGGTAGCTGCCGGAGACGTCGTGCAGCTCCGCGAGCCGCGCCGCCGGGACGGGCCTGCTGCTGACCGTGAGGACGACGCAGCAGTGCAGCGCCCATTCGACCCCGCCGGACATCTTCATCGCATCACCCTAGCCACCCCGATACTCGGACCCCTCGTGTCCGAGTATAGTTCTCGGACATAAGAAGTCCGAGTATCGGCCGGGCTGCCAACGAGGGCCGGACAAACGGGCTGCAATCCCTCCAGGGAAGGTGGAACGAACATGAAGATCGCCGTGATGGGCGGGACCGGCCTCATCGGGTCCCAGGTCGTCGAGATCCTGCGGGCAGCCGGGCACGACGCGGTGCCGCACTCGCAGTCGACCGGGGTCGACCTCCTCACCGGGCAGGGTCTGCCCGAGGCGCTCAAGGGCGCCGAGGTCGTCGTCAACCTGACGAACTCGCCGACCTTCGACGAGGCCTCCCCCGCCTTCTTCCAGACGACCATGGACAACCTCCTGGCCGCCGCCGAGCAGGCCGGCGTCGGGCACGCGGTGGTGCTCTCGATCGTGGGCGTCGACCTGGTCCCCGACCTGGCCTACTACCGCGCCAAGGTCCTCCAGGAGGACATCCTCAAGGCCGGCCCCGTCCCCTACTCAATCGTCCGCGCCACCCAGTTCTTCGAGTTCATGGGCGCGGTGATGTCCTGGACCGCCGACGACAACACCGTCCGCCTGCCCAGCAACCCGCTGCAGCCGATCGCGGCGGCCGACGTCGCCCAGGCCGTCGCCGACGTCAGCATGGGCGCTCCCCTGCGGGGCGTCCGCAACATCGCCGGCCCCGACGTCTTCCCGCTCGACGAGCTGGGCCGGATCACCCTCGCCGCCCAGGGCGACAAGCGCACCGTCACCACCGACGACAGCGCCGGCATGTTCGCGGCAGCGCCCGCCGACGCGCTGATCGCCCCGGACGACGCCGTGCTCGCGCCCACCTCGTACCGGGACTGGCTCGCCCGCTGACCCTGGCGACCGGGGCGGTGTCCGGCGTCGCGGCGATCGATCGTCCCGACGCCGGACACCGCGCACGGGCCACGGCTGGTACCCACGCGGTTCTTCGGACGGACCGCGCCGTCAGCGGGGCCCGACCGCGATGAGCCGGCCTACACTCGGCCCATGGTCACGGCGGGACTGCTCCTCGCGGCCGGTGCCGGTCGCCGGATAGGCATGCCGAAGGCCCTCCTGTCGTACCGGGATCGGCCCCTGGTGGAGCACGCCGCGGCGATCCTCGCGGCGGCCGGCTGCCGGCCGGTCGTGGTGGTGCTCGGTGCGCAGGCCGACCGGGTCCGCGCCCTGGCTCGGCTGCCCGCCGCGGTGCTCAACGACGACTGGGCGACCGGCATGGGCTCGTCTCTGCGGGCCGGACTGTCCGCCCTGACGTCCGGCACCGCCGTGGCGGCCGTGGTCACGCTGGTCGACATGCCCGGCCTGACCCCTCAGGCGGTCCGCCGGGTGGCCCGGAACGCCACCGCCGACTGCCTCGCGGTGGCCACCTATCAGGACGGACGTCGCGGACATCCGGTGCTGCTCGGCCGGCACCACTGGGCCGGCGCCGCTGCGGCGGCGATCGGGGACCGGGGCGCGCGCGACTACCTGCGCGCGCAGGGCGCGGCCGTGCGGCTGGTGCCCTGCGCCGACGTCGCCGACGACACCGACGTGGACCTGCCCGAACAGGCCGTCGGCTACGGGCTGACCGGGGGTACGGCGGACGCCTGGCGCGCGAGCCCTCGGCTAGAGTGACGGCGTGCTCAGCAGGGTCAGCGGTCTGTCTCGGCATTTTACCGAGGACAGTCTTCGCCGATATCTCCTGGAGCGTGCGGTCCGAGAGGCCGGCGGCTGCCTGATCATCCGTGGCTACGGCACGCGGCGCGGTGTCTACCAGAAGGTCGCGGGCCGGGCCTGGGCACACATCGCCGCTTATGCGGCCTTCGTCGGCGGCTACGACCCCGACCTGGACGTCGACCACCTCTGCGACGTCCGGGACTGCGTGGAGCCCACCCATCTGCGGCAGGTCAGTCGCGCGGAGAGCTGCCGGACACGGGCGCAGCGGTCGACCTGTCGCAACGGGCACGACCGCGAGGTCGACGAATCGACGGGGCGATACCGGCGGACGTGTCGCGCCTGCAACCGGGACAGTCAGCGCCGGTGGCGCGAGCGCCAGGCCGCCGAGGTGGCGATGGCCCGCGCGGCGTACGTCCCGAGCCAGGAGCGGGCGGCGGCGTCGCCGGTGCCGGGCGGGGCCTGAAGAACGGACCCGTTCAGCGGCTGCGCCCACCCTGGTCTTGAAAACTCGCCAAAAATATCGCGGTGGGATGTCGAGAACCTCGGAGCGGCTCCGTCCCCGGAGCGAACACGGCCAGAATGGCCGTACCTGATCAAGGAGACATGATGGCCAAGTACCTGCTGCTCAAGCACTACCGCGGTGCCCCGGCTGCCGTCAACGACGTGCCAATGGACCAGTGGAGCCAGGAGGAGATCTCGGCCCACATGCAGTACATGAACGACTTCGCCGCTCGGCTCGAGGGCACCGGCGAGTTCGTCGACGGTCAGGCGCTCTCCCCGGAGGGGACGTTCGTCCGCTACGACGGCGAGGGGCGGCCGCCGGTCACCGATGGTCCGTTCGCGGAGACCAAGGACCTGATCGCCGGCTGGATGGTGATCGACGTGGAGACCTACGAGCGCGCGATCGAGCTGGCCGGCGAGCTGTCCGCCGCTCCGGGCGCGGGTGGTAAGCCGATCCACGAGTGGCTCGAGGTGCGCCCGTTCTACGGCGTGCAGCCGACGGCCACCGAGTGAACGAGTCGCTGCTGCGGGAGCTGGTGCCCGCGGTCATCGGCGTCCTCGTCCGCCGCGGAGCCGACTTCGCGGCGGCCGAGGACGCCGTGCAGGACGCCCTGGTCGAGGCCGTACGCGGGTGGCCGGACGACTCGCCGCGGGACCCCAAGGGCTGGTTGGTCACGGTGGCGTGGCGCAAGTTCCTCGACGCCGTGCGCGCCGACGCCTCCCGGCGGCGGCGAGAGGAACTGGTCGAGGCCGAGCCCACGCCCGACCTGGGTACGGCGGTGGACGACACCCTTCAGCTGTACTTTCTGTGCGCGCACCCGTCCCTGACCCCGGCCTCGGCCGTCGCGCTCACGTTGCGCGCGGTCGGCGGTCTGACCACACGGCAGATCGCACGGGCCTACCTCGTGCCCGAGGCGACCATGGCCCAACGGATCAGCAGGGCCAAGCGGACCGTCTCCACCGTCCGGTTCGACCAGCCCGGTGACGTCACCACCGTGCTGCGCGTGCTCTACCTGGTCTTCAACGAGGGCTACTCCGGCGACGTCGACCTCGCCGCCGAGGCGATCCGGCTCACTCGCCAGCTGGCGGCCAGGACCAACCAGGAGGAGGTCGCGGGCCTGCTGGCGCTCATGCTGCTCCACCACGCACGACGACCGGCACGGATCGGCGCCGACGGCAGGCTCGTGCCGCTCGCCGAGCAGGACCGCGGCCTGTGGAACACCCGACTGATCAGCGAGGGCGTCGACGTGCTCCAGGCCGCCCTGGCCCGCGACCGCCTGGGCGAGTTCCAGGCCCAGGCCGCCATCGCCGCGCTCCACGCCGACGCCCAGACGGTCGAGGAGACCGACTGGGTGCAGATCGTCGAGTGGTACGACGAACTGGTGCGCCTCACCGACAGCCCGGTGGCCCGCCTCAACCGGGCCGTCGCGGTCGGCGAGGCCGACGGCCCACGGGCCGGCCTGGCCGCCCTGGCGGGGCTCGAACCCTCGCTGCCGCGGCACGGCGCCGTCGCCGCGTACCTGCACGAGCGCGATGGTGATGCGGTCACCGCGGCGCGGCTCTACGCCCAGGCCGCCCGATCAGCGCCCAACATCCCCGAACGTGACCACCTCATGCGACAGGCCGCCCGGCTCAACGCGCAGCTGCGCGGGTGAGCGACGAACCCGGACCCACGGCGGGTGCTCGGGTCATGGGTCTGGCGCGGCGTTGGTGACCGTGTCCGCAGCGTCCCAGGGCGTCGAGGATGCCGCAGCACACCATTCTGACGCGTTACGCACAAGAACTGTCATTATGATGCATGCACGCTATGCCCCTTATGTGGCGATACATTATCGGATTATCGTTACTGGTAAACCGGTAATCGAGCTTCAGCCTCGAACAGCTGCGGCACGGACCGTCGGTTCGCGGCCGAGTCGGCCAGTCGGCTCCGGCGTGGTTGGCGGAAGGTCGGCGGTTTCTCAGAACATGACGAGCCGGGCCGAGCATCGTCGGGCGGGCGCGTGTCTCGGCATGAGATCCGCCTGGGTCTTGACGTCAGCTCAGGTCAGCAACAACCGGTTGGAGGCAACGACGTCTGGTCCACGCGCCCCGGTCAGGGCAGGAGCCAGCGATCAAACCAGGCGCGGGTCCGGCGCAGGACGTCGAGTTGGTGGTTGCGTTCCCGGATCGAGTGGCCCTCTCTCGGGTAGATCACGAACTCGTGTTCGACGTCGAAGTGGCGCAGCGCCCGGTGGAGGTACACGGCCTGTCCGAGGGGAACGTTGGTGTCCTCGGCCCCGTGCATGATGAGCACCGGAGTACGGATGTGGCTGGCGAAGGAGATCGGGCTGACCGCGTCATGCGGGTGTGGGCCGACGCCGGACCAGCCGGTGCTGCCACCGAGCGCGGCTTCGAACTGGCCGTTCTCCCCGGTCGCGGCGAGCATGCCCCAGTCGACGATGCCGGCGCCGACCAGCGCGGCGCGGAAGCGGTCGGTCTGGCCGATGGCCCAGGCGGACATGAAGCCACCGTGGCTCCAGCCGGCGATGCCCAGCCGGCTGGGGTCGGCGACGCCCTCGGCGATGAGCAGGTCGATGCCGGTCAGGATGTCGGTCCACTCCTGCTGCCCGACCCGGCCGGCGACGCTGGCGGCGAACCGGTGGCCATGGCCCTGGCCGCCGCGCGGGTTCGGCAGCAGGACCGCGTAGCCGGCGGCGGCCAGCCACTGCGCGCTGGGAAACCAGAACAACTGGCAACGATCGGCGTAGCGATCGTACGGGCCTCCGTGCACGATCGTGACCAGCGGGAACGGGCCATCCGACGCGGTTTTTCCCACCGGCAGTACGAGCAGGCCGTCCAGGTCGAGGCCGTCGGCGGCGCGGTAGGCCAGCGGTTGTTGCGTGCCGAGTGCGATGCCGTCCAGTTCCGGGCGGGTGTTGGTGATTCTTCGCAGCGGGCCGGTGGGCGGTCCGATGTGAACGTTCGGGCGCTGATAGCGGGTACCGGTAAGCACCGCGATCTCGTCGCCGGCAGGGGTGGTGGTGAGGTTGTCGAGGCGTCCGGGGTGATGCGACAGGGTCGTGAGGTCTTTGGCGTCGAGCCGGGCCAGGGTGGTGTTCAGGCCGTCGGCGAACACCACCAGCGGGGCGGCATCGGTCTGGCAGAGGGTGGTGGGGCACATCGAGAGACCAGCGGTGCGGTTGCGGAGGACGCGGCTGCCCACGGCCAGGTCGAACACGGCAGTGCCGGCCTGCAGAACCGGTGGGGTGAGCGCGAGGTAACCGACGTGCCAACCGTCCTCGCCCGGCCACCAGGCAAGAGATCGTGCGTCCACCTCGACCGGTCCGAGGTTCTCCGCGCTCCCGGTCGTGGGGTCGAACAGGTGCAGTTGGCCGGTGCGCGGGCCGTAGTCGTTGTCGGCGCTGGCCCCCGTCAGCACGGCAAGTGGGCCGCCGTCGGGACGTTGCCGCAGTTCCACGACGTGCCGGTCACCGAACACATCCGGGGTGGTGACCCGCCCGGTGCGCAGGTCGAGCAGGCGCAACCGGGCACGCGGTTCGCGCTCACCGACGACAATGGCGTCGTCGCGGTCCCGGGCGCGGCGCGCGTCCTGCTCGGTGGATTCGTCCTCGGCGAGCAGAGCGACCAGGTCGGGGTCGGCGAGCGGCAGGTGGTCGGTGACGCCGGCGCGCCAGCTGGTCAGCGTGGTCGTCGTCCCGGTGGCGAGGGTGAGCCCGTGCAGTTGCGGGGTACCGCGGTCGGCGCGGTCGGACAGGAAGAACAGCGTCTCCGAGTCGGCCGACCAGCGTGGCCGGGACTCGGTCGCGGTGTCGGCGGTCGCCCGACGCGACGCGGCCGCGTCATCGGTGTCGACGAGCCAGAGTTCGGTGTCGAGGTGGTCACCGGTCCGGCTGACGGGAGCGAGGACGTAGCAGAGCAGGCGCCCGTTCGGGGCGAGCGCCGGGGTCTGTGGGTCACGACCATCGACCGCGAGTTCGGCCGTCAGACCTGTCATGCAATCAGTCTGTCAGCACACGTTGACCCTCGACGAGGTTGAGCCTCGACCATCTGCGGCATGGACGACCACGACGACCAGCCCGCGCCCGACCCGACCATGACCCGCATCGTCAACGCCGTACAGCTCGGTCGATCAGGACAGCAGGCACTGGCCCGCGACACCCTCACCGCGCTCTGGGACGAGATCGGCGTCGACGGCGACGCCTTCCACCGCTGCACTCTCGCGCACTATCTGGCCGACCTTCAGGAGAGCACCGAAGCTGAACTCAGCTGGGACGAGCGAGCACTGGCCGCCGTCGCGGACCTCACCGACGAACGCGCCCAGCAGTACCACCACTCAATGCAGGTCCAGGGATTCCTGCCGTCGCTGCACCTCAACCTCGCCGACGACCACCGGCGCCTGGGCAACACCGCCCTGGCCCGGGAACACCTGGCACTGGCCGAGCGCTTCGTCGGGCGGTTGCCGGACGACCCCTACGGCGAGATGATCCGCGCCGGCATCCGCAACGCCACCGAAGCCCTGGAGCAGGACTAGAGGTGCCGCAGGGCTCGTGGTGCGCAGCATGCAGGCGCCCGTGGCGTACCTGCACGCTGCGCACCGAACCGCTGGACGAGGTGTTCGACTGGCTCGATCGGCAACGCACCGCGTCGAAACTTCTCAGCTCGGGTGGGAACGTTGTCGGTCAGAGCTACTGGAAGCGATGGCGTCCGTGCGCAAGCGGCAGGGGCGCCCCCGTGAGTGTGCGGTCACAGCCGGGGCTGGGATCAACGCTCCAACAGGCGCATGGCGGCTTCGTCGTGGGTCTCGCCCACAGCAGGAGGAAGGTTGTTGAGCTTCTCGATCTGCTCGGCGGTCAGTTCCACGGCGTCGGCGGCGCTGTTCTCCTCGACGCGTGCCACGCGCTTGGTGCCGGGGATGGGTGCAATGTCGTCGCCGCGGGTCAACAGCCAGGCCAGGGCGATCTGCGCCGGGGTGGTACCCGCTTCGGCGGCGATGGCTTGGACCTCGTCTGCGAGACGCAGGTTGCGCTGGAAGTTCTCGCCGGTGAAGCGCGGGTTGTTCTTTCGCAGGTCGGTCTCGTCGAAGCCGCTGGTCGAGCGGATCTGCCCGGTGAGGAAGCCGCGTCCCAAAGGCGAGTAGGGCACGAAGCCGATGTTCAGCTCGCGCAGCAGGGGCAGCACCTGCGCCTCCGGAACCCGGGTCCACAGGGAGTACTCCGACTGGACGGCAGCGATGGGATGCACGGCGTGGGCACGGCGGATCGTCTCCGGTCCGGCCTCGGACAGGCCGATGTGGCGGACCTTGCCCTCGGTGATCAGTTCGGCCAGCGCTCCGATGGTGTCCTCAATCGGTGTGTTCGGGTCGACTCGATGCTGGTAGTACAGGTCGATGTAGTCGGTGCCCAGCCGCTTGAGCGAGCCTTCGACGGCCGTGCGGATGTTGGCCGGGCTGCTGTCGAGTTGCCCTGCCCCGCCGTGCGCATGCGAGATCATGCCGAACTTCGTCGCCACCACGGCCTGATCCCGGCGGCCCTTGAGCGCTTTGCCGAGGAGTTCCTCGTTGATGTACGGGCCGTAGACCTCGGCGGTGTCCAGGAACGTGACGCCCAGCTCCAGGGCCCGGTGAATGGTGCGGATCGACTCGGCGTCGTCCGTGCCGGCTCCCGTGTAGGCGTAGGACATCGATACCAGGCCGAGACCGATACGGGAGACGTCCAGGTCCCCCAGCTTGATGTGCTTCATTGCAGTTCTCCTTATCTCTGGCAAATTGGTACGACAGGGGCCGTACCACCGGGTGGGACGGTCAGGCGACCGGAATCCAGGTGAACCGGCCGTCGGGGCGGCGCTCGGCGCGTCCGAAGACCACGTCGGCGAAGTGGTTGCCGAAGCCGATGGTGTCGGGGCGGCTCAGCTCTTCGACCAGGCGTCGGCGGTACTCGGCGGCGTCGGCGGGGTCGTGGTCGATCCCGCAGCCCCATTCGGGGTGGGTGACCTGGATCGGCGCGTGCATCGCGTCGCCGAACGCGATCAGCCGCCGGTCGCCGCCGGTGATGGTGTACGTGGCGTGGCCGACGGTGTGTCCGAGCGAGAACGAGACCCGTACGCCGGGGAAGATCTCCTCGCCGTCCTCGACCGTGCGAACGCGTGGTGCGAAGGCGGCCAGACGTTCCTCGGTCGCCCCGCCCGCGGCGGCCAGGTCGCGCCGCTCCCACTCGGGCGCCGCGATGAAGTGGGTGGCGTGCGCGAATGGCGGCGTGTCGGTGCCGGGCTCGTTGCTCCAGGCCCAGCCCAGGTGATCGAGGTGCAGGTGGGTGATGGCGACGGCCTCGATCTGGCTCGGCTCGCGGCCCAGCCGCCGCAGGCCGTCCAGCAGCTCACCGCCGTAGATGCTTCCCAGCATCGGGTTGGCCGGGTCGTCGGGGTGGGACTCGGGTCCGAACCCGGTGTCGATGAGCAACGCCCGGTCACCCCGCTCGACCAGCAGCCCGCCGACGGCTGCGGGCAGGAAGCCCCCGTCGTCGAGATGATCGTGATTGGCCGACCAGTCCGCGTCGGTGGCGGCGGGCAGCCAGCCGCGTGGCTTGCACAGGGCCAGCCCGTCCGGGACGTAGGTGATCTTCAGTTCACCCAGGCGGAGCGAACGGACGCGCGGTGCGCTCGTCAGCCGTACGCGGTCGAAATCGGTCGTCGTGGCCATATTGTCCTACCTCGCGCTCGAAGAGGTGCCGCCAGGCGACGGCACCGAGCGAAAGTTACAGCTAGAACAGTTTCAGCTGCAACTATTCGAGCTGCAGTAGACTCGTGCCGTGACCACCGAGCGCGAAACTCAACCCCAAGCCGACCGCCGGCTGTGCGGGCTGGTCAAAGAACTGGCCAGTCAGATCGAAGCCCACCTTCGAGCCCGCACGGCCACCCTCGGTCTCACACCCTCACAGGGCACCGCGCTACGCGAGCTGACCCACCCCATGACGCTGCGCGAACTCGCCGAACGGATGGGCTGCGAGCCCTCCAACATCACCTTCGTCGCCGATCGCCTCGAGGAGCAGGGCTACCTCGAACGCCATCCACACCCCGACGACCGCCGCGCCAAGCAGCTCATCCTGACCCCCAAGGGCACCGAGCTCCGCGACCGCCTCGTCGAGTTGCTATCGAAAGACTCCCCCCTGGCCCCTCTGGCCCCCGAAGAGCAGGACGTCCTGCAGCACCTCCTCACCCGCGCCCTCATCCGCTGACCGCTCTGACGGGGCTGCACGGAGGCGTCCACAGCGGGTGAGTCAGGTCAGCGCCCGGATCGGGCTGCCGTCGAGGAAGGCGCCGATGTCGTCCACGGCGTCACGAAAGAACGTCGCGTAGTTCAGCTCGCTGACATAGCCGAGGTGCGGCGTGGCCAGCACGTTCGGCAGCGTACGGAACTCATGGCCGGCGGGCAGCGGCTCCTCGTCGAAAACGTCCAGCCCGGCCCCCGCGATCCGCCCCTCGCGCAGCGCGCTCGCCAGGGCGGACTGGTCGACGATCGCCGCCCGCGAGGTGTTGACCAGGTAGGCGGTGGGCTTCATCAGCGCGAGTTCCCGCCCGCCGACGAGCCCGCGCGTCCGGTCGCCGAGCACGAGGTGAACGGAGACGATGTCGGAGCCGACGAGCAGGGCGTCCAGGCCGGGGGCCAGCCGCGCGCCGCGCTCCTCGGCCCGCTCGCGCGTCAGGTTGTGGCTCCAGGCCAGCACGTCCATGCCGAACGCCCGCCCGACCGCCGCCACCTGCGACCCGATCCTGCCCAGGCCGAGCAGCCCGAGGGTGCGTCCGTGCAGGTCGACGCCCAGGGTGTGCTGCCATGGACCGTTGGTGCGCAGCGCGGTCGCCTCAGGCACCAGGTGGCGGGCCAGGCCGAGGATCAGCGCCCACGTCAGCTCGACCGTCGAGGTCCAGCCGCCGCCCGTGCCGCACACCGTGACGCCGTGCGCCCGCGCCGCCTCCAGGTCGATGGCAGCGTTGCTCATGCCGGTGGTGACGAGCAGCCGCAGGTGGGGCAGTTTGTCGAACACCTCGGCGGGAAACGGCGTGCGCTCCCTCATGGCGACCACGATCTCGCAGTCTCGGATGGTCGCTACGAGCTCGTCAGTGCTCGTGAAGTGCTCGCGAAAGCTGGTGGCACGGACCCTGGACCAGTCCGCCAGCCCGAGTGCCACCCCCTGGTAGTCGTCCAGCAGGGCGCAGCGGAAATCAGTTGACATGCCGAACGACCGTACGCCTCCCGCTCCGGCTCATCGCTACTTTGGCGCTGGGGTCACGCTTGGGGAGCAGGACGCCACATCCCCTGCACCGAGGGCCTCAACGTCGTCGAGTCGTGGAACCGGACCAACAGCGTGGAACCGGCCCGATCTGGCCGGTCTGCGCTCTCGTCGACGGCATGCCATTGGGGAAAGTGCAGATCTGCCGACGCGCTGACGAGCTACTCGGCTCGCCAGCGCGGCATGCGGGCTGACGCCCGCTGGCATGGTGCCGACTGGTGTTACTTCTTGTCCGTGTCGGTGTTCGTGCGGATGGACTCCTGATAGACGTCCGCGTAGGTGCGCGAGTCCTTGATGAGGTCGTCGCAGAAGGTGGCGACGTCGGTGCCGGTGAGTTCCAGAACCCTCTTGCCAGCCGCGGCGCCCTCCTCGAAGAAGTCGACGATCCCGGAGAGCAGGCGCCCGTCGGCCAGGTCGACCGGTCCGACCTTGAACAGGTACTTCTGCATCTCCTTGTAGACGATCTGGTAATCCGGCGGGAGGGTCTTGACCCGAGCCACGTGCGCCCGCCACTGCTTCTTGCCCTCGATGATGTCCTGGACTCCCACGTCAGCCTCCCAGCCGGGCCAGTTTTCGTGCAACGGTCCTGTTCAACTGTTCGCGCCACCGGTCGCGATAGGTCCGGGCGCCCTCTCCGCCGGCCAACGCCGTGCAGAAGCCGTGGATGTCGTCACCGAGCACCTCGTGGACGCTCTGCCCGTCCGCCGATGCTTCTTCGAGCAGCCCCAGGGCGGCGTCGAGGATCGGCATCAGGTTGCGACCCGTGAAGTCCCCGTACGGGAAGAGATGGCCCTTGATCTGTTGCCACGCCGCCTGGTAGTCGGCCGGCAATGCCTCCGCCCGGGCTTCGAACACCTTCCATTCCCTGGTGAGATCGCTGCCCGTGATGGTCTCCCAGAAGCTCATCTCGCCCCCTCCCTGAGCTTGTCGATGCGTGCTGAGACGTACTGCCATTTCGCCCAGAACCGTGCGAGTTCCTCGCGCCCGGCGTCGTTGAGCGAGTAGAACTTGCGCGGGGGTCCCACCTCGGATGGTCGTTTCGTCACCTGGACAAGTCCGTTCCGCTCCAGTCGCAGCAGGATGGTGTACACCGTCCCCTCGATGACGTCGACGAAGCCGAGCTCGTTCAACCGACGCGTGACGGCGTACCCGTAGGTCTCCTCGCCGCCGATGATTTCGAGCACGCAGCCCTCCAGCGTGCCCTTCAACATCTCCGTCAGATCCTCCATGGCGACTCCTCTTCGGTCCCCCTGGTACCTCGTAGCACTGGGTACCGCTACAACGTAGCACCGACTACCGGTATTCGGTAGTACCAAGTAGCGCCTCGAATCTCAGCCTGTCCACGGAAACCACAGTTTGTAGGTAACCTTCTTGACTGGCGGTCGTGGCGTAGCTAAGTTTCAGT
Source organism: Micromonospora sp. CV4 (assembly GCF_003667455.1). Classification (NCBI taxonomy): domain Bacteria; kingdom Bacillati; phylum Actinomycetota; class Actinomycetes; order Micromonosporales; family Micromonosporaceae; genus Micromonospora; species Micromonospora sp. CV4. Next base: position 46,836 of record NZ_RCVI01000180.1, read on the forward strand.
CACCCGGACTGAGAGGCGTCTATGCAGACCCGACTCGTTACCGCGACCGCCTGGGTGGCAACCCTGGCCGTCACCCTCGCCCCGCTC
>NZ_RCVI01000401.1:0-2995 GCF_003667455.1 Micromonospora sp. CV4
GGGGGTTGCGGGACTGGGTGGATAGGCTGGTGGGGGGAAGGGAGTCAGCTGGTGAGGGTGTTGGCGGCGATGTCGGGCGGGGTTGACTCGGCCGTGGCGGCGGCGCGGGCGGTGGAGGCCGGGCACGACGTGACCGGCGTGCACCTGGCGCTGGCTCGCAATCCGCAGACCTACCGGACCGGGGCGCGCGGCTGCTGCACCCTGGAGGACTCCCGGGACGCCCGGCGGGCCGCCGACGTGATCGGCATCCCGTTCTACGTCTGGGACATGGCCGACCGGTTCCACGAGGACGTGGTGGACGACTTCGTCGCCGAGTACGCCGCCGGTCGTACGCCGAATCCCTGCCTGCGCTGCAACGAGAAGATCAAGTTCGCTGCGGTGCTGGACCGGGCGGTGGCGCTGGGCTTCGACGCGGTGGTCACCGGCCACCACGCCCGCCTCGGCCCGGACGGGCTGCTGCGACGCAGCGTCGACGTGGCCAAGGACCAGTCGTACGTGCTGGCCGTGCTCACCCGTGAGCAGCTGGACCGGTCGGTCTTTCCGCTCGGCGACTCGACCAAGGCGCAGGTCCGCGCCGAGGCCGCCGAGCGTGGCCTGGCGGTGGCCGACAAGCCGGACTCGCACGACATCTGCTTCATCGCCGACGGCGACACCCGCGGCTTCCTGGCCGGCCGGCTCGGCGAAGCGCCCGGCGACGTGGTGGACGCGAGCACCGGCGCCGTGGTCGGCAGCCACACCGGCGCGTACGCGTACACGGTGGGCCAGCGTCGCGGGCTGCACCTGGACCGGCCCGCCCCGGACGGACGGCCGCGCTACGTGCTCTCCATCACGCCGACGACCAACACGGTGACGGTCGGCCCGGCCGAGGCGCTGGAGATGTCCCGGGTGCGCGCCGAGCGGCCGGTGTGGACCGGTGGCCCGCGCCCGGACGCGCCGGTCGAGTGCGAGGTGCAGCTGCGCGCGCACGGCGACGTGGTGCCGGCCACCGTGTCCCTTGACGGCGACGCGCTCCACGCCGAGCTGCGCCGGCCGGTACGCGGGGTCGCCGCCGGCCAGGCCGTGGTGGCGTACCGGCCGGACCCGGCCGGTGACGTGGTCCTCGGCTCCGCCACCATCACCGGCTGACCCGGCACACCAGCGCCCCGGCCGTCGCGGCCCGGGGCGACCGGCGTACCGGATACCCTTCCGCCGTGACAGATCAGGTGTGGCCCTGGCCGGCCGGCGCGGCAACCGGCATCGGTTCGCTGCCCGGCACCGACATCGCGGAGGCCCAGCGGGTGGTCCTCGGTGAGCTTCCCGCGCTACCCCACCTTCCCGAGCTGCCGGCCCGCGGCCCCGGAGCCGACCTGATCGGTCGCACCGCGGGGCTGCTCGTCGACCTGCCCGTCGAGCTGTACACCGGGCGCTGGCGGGTCGCCCCGCGCCCGGGCCGCGACCTGCGCCGCGCCCGCGATCTGATGGAACGCGACCTGGACCAGCTCGCCGAGCAGGCCGAGGAGTACGCCGGCCCGATCAAGGTGCAGGCCGGCGGTCCGCTCACCCTGGCCGCCGCCCTGGAGCTGCCGATCGGCGGCCGGCTGCTGCGCGATCCCGGCGCGGTCCGTGACCTGACCGGCTCCCTCGCCGAGGGGCTGCGCGCGCACGTCGCGGCGGTCGCCCGGCGACTGCCCCACGCCTCGGTGCTGCTCCAACTGGACGAGCCGTCGCTGCCGACCGTGCTGGCCGGGCGGGTGCCCACCGAGAGCGGGCTGGGCGCGTACCGGGCGGTGGAGTCGGCGGACGCGGCGGCGCTGCTGCGTACCGTCGTCGAGGCGGCCGCCGTGCCGACCGTGGTGCACTGCTGCGCCCCGGACGTGCCGCTGGAGTTGATCCGTTCGACGGGCGCCGCCGGGGTCGCCCTCGACCTCGACCTGGTCACGGAGCTGGACCCGCTGGGCGAGGCGATCGACGCCGGCCTCGGGTTGCTGGCCGGGGCCGTACCGACCCGGCCACCGTCCGCCGGCCACGCGCCGACCTCCGCACAGGTGGCCGATCGGGTACGCCAGCTCTGGGACCGGCTCGGCTTCCCCCGCCGGCAACTCGCCCAGCAGGTGGTCGTCACCCCGGCCTGCGGTCTGGCCGGGGCCAGCCCGGAGTACGCCCGGGTGGTGCTGGCCGCGTGCCGGGACGCCGGTCGGCGGCTCGCCGAGGCCTGAGGTTTCCTGTCGCACCCGGTGGGCAGGATGACGGTCATGATTGGACAGCTACGTACAGTGGTGATCGACTGCCCGGACCCGCGGGCCCTGGCGGCGTTCTACTCGGAGCTGCTCGGCGTGCCTCTGGCCGAGGGCGACTCCGATGACGAGTGGGTGGTGCTGGGCGGGCCGCCCGGGCACCAGCCGCGCCTGGCGTTTCAGCGGGCGCTCAACCTGCGCCCGCCGGCCTGGCCGGACCCGGAGCGTCCACAGCAGTTCCACCTCGACGTGACGGTGGACGACATCGAGGCCGCCGAGAAGGCGACCCTCGCGCTGGGCGCCCGCCGGCTGCCGGGCGAGGGCGAGGGCTGGCGGGTCTACGCCGACCCTGCCGGCCACCCGTTCTGCCTCTGCTGGGACTGAGCCTGACGTGGCTTGCGGCGGGCGCTGTACGAGGCGCCCTCGCTCATCCCGGAGACGGCTGAGCCAGTGCTGCGGCGGCGTTTCCTGGCCTGGTCGGCGCACCCGGCCTGGCGTGCCTGGCCTGGCGCACCCGGCTGGGTCGCATCCGGCCCGGCGTGCCTGGCCTGGCGCACCGGGCGCGGTCGCACCCGGCCCGGCGTGCCTGGCCTGGCGTGCCCGCCGCGGTTGATCGTCTCGGGTTCCTGTAAGTCGGGGTGTTCCGAGGCCTTGGACGGCCCGGTTTCCAGGAAACCGAGTCGTTCATGCCCCGCGTCCGGCGCGCCGAACCGCCGAACCGCCGAACGGCCGAACGGCCGGGGTGTCAGGCGCGGGTGTCTGGGCGCGGCCGGGGCGCCGGG
>NZ_RCVI01000082.1:0-2983 GCF_003667455.1 Micromonospora sp. CV4
GGCCGGTCGACCACGCCGGTCGGCGGCGGCCCGTCGACCGGTCCCACGCTGGCCCGGCCGGGGGTCGGGGTGGCGCTCGTGGTCGGCGGGCAGCCGGTCGGGGTGTGCAGGACGGCGGCGGCCAGGCCGAGCAGCGCAGCGACCAGGCCGGCCCGGAGCAGGGTGCGACTGCCGGGCAGGGCGAGCCGCCGAAGTGGCCGTAACGCCCGAGCGGAGTCTGGATCGCCGGTCGCCATCTGCCGCCTCCCGTCGCGGGTGCCGCAGCGACACCCGTGGGCTGCAGGTTAGGCCGATCGGAGCCAGCTCAGCTGATCGTCCGCCGGTGCCTGTGGACAACCGGCCGGCCTGTGGACAACGCCCACCGACCGGCCGGACCTGCTATGACACGGGGACGACCACCTGCCCACCCGGGAAGCCGGCGGGCGGGCGGTCAGGACGCGGAGCTGGCCGCCGGGGCCTTGCCACCGCTCGACCCGCCGGACGACGAGCCGGACGACGACGAGCCGGAGGACGACGACGAGCCGGACGACGAGGACGTCGACCCGGTCGAACCCGACGACGACCCGGAGTCTCCACCCGAGGACGACTCGGACTTGGCCGGCTTGCTCGCCGTGCCGCCGGCCGAGGTCTCGGAGCCGGACGCCCGGGAGTCGGTGCGGTAGAAGCCCGAGCCCTTGAAGACGATGCCGACCGAGTTGAAGACCTTGCGCAGCCGCCCCGCACACGTCGGGCACTCGGTCAGCGGCGCGTCAGAGAAGGACTGGACCGCCTCGAGCTGGTGACCGCACGCGGTGCAGGCGTACTGGTACGTGGGCACGTTCTCCTCCGGATCTGGGCTCAGCCAGTTGGCACTCGACCTATTCGAGTGCCAATGGTGCGTCATTCGCCCCGGGTTCGTCCAGCGGACGTGTGGGGCGCGACACCATGCGCCGCTCCCGGGCCGTCGTCAAGCGTACGCACCCCGTCGGCAGGGGTGACGATCGCGCGGACCGGTCGGTCGTGCGGCTCCACCGGCAGCGCCTCGACCAGCTCGCCGTCGTGCAGCGGGACCACGGTCAGCGTCGCCGTGGGCACCCGGGCGAGCGCCCGGTCGTACGAGCCACCGCCGCGGCCCAGCCGCCGGCCGCGCCGGTCGACCGCCAGCGCCGGAACGACCACCAGGTCCGCGCCGGTCACCGCGGCCACCCCGAACCGGGGTCCGACCGGCTCCCGGATACCCCGGCCGGCCGCGATCATGGCGTCCGGCCCGGTGTACGCCGCCCAGTCCAGATCAAGGTCGGCGAGGAGCACCGGCAGCAGCAGCTCGGCGTCGGCCGGCAACGCCGCCCGCAGCACCTCCGGCAGGTCCGCCCCGCCCGGCTCGGAGCCGACCGGCACGTACGCCGTCATCCGCCGCGGGCGCAGCCGGCGTACCAGCGCGACCAGCTCGGCCTGGACGCGCCCGGCGGCGGCGGCCCGGGCCGGACCGCTCAGCGCCCGGCGTCGGGCGAGCAGCTCGGCGCGGGTGTCCCGCTTCGCCACCCGGGTCACTTCCGCTTCATCAGAAAATTCCGGCACGCAACACTCCTGACGCAACGCCTCTCCCACGGTTGCTCTGTGTCAGCATCGCAAGCAACGACAGCGGACCGTCCGGGGGGACCGAGTGACGCTACGCGGGCGGTTGACGGCAGCCTTCCTCGTGGTGGTGCTCGGGCCGGTCCTGCTCGGCGCGTTCTTCGTCGCCTCCACCGTCGCCGCCGTCGACCGCAGCCGCTCCACCGAGCGCCTCGCCGTGGCGGCGTCCACCGTGCGTACCTCGGTCGACGCGCTCTGCCAGCAGTTGCGCGCCACCGCCGACGCGGTGGCCCTCACCGGCGACCCGGCCGGCGCCGCCGCCCAGCTGGTCGGCCGAGGGCTGGCCGCCGGAGTGCTGATCACCGACGTGTCCGGCCAGGTCACCTACGCCTCGCCCGGAGCGCCGGCGACCCCCTGGCGCGAGTGCGGCGGCCCGGCCGCGCCGTCCGGCCCGGTCCGCGCCGTGGCCGCCCGGGTCGACCTGCGCGACCGCGCCGGGACCCTGCTGGGCACGGTGGCCGCCGCGCAGGTTGTCGACCCGGCCTTCGTGGCCCGGCTGGCGGCGGTGACCGGGGTGGCGGTCACGCTGCTCGACGGCGGTGCCAGCGCCGCGCGGGTCACCCACACCACCGAATCCCGCGCGGTACGCGACGCCGTGCTGGCCGCGGCCATCGCCACCGACGGCGACCAGGTCACCGAGACCACCGAGGGCCGGTACGTGCGACGCATCGGACCGTCCTCCGGGCAGCCGCTGCCGCTGGTGCTCTCCGTGGCGAGCGAGCAGCCACCCGCGCTGCACGTCACGTTGGTCGGCGTGGTCGTGCTGGCCGGGCTGCTCGCCGTGCTGGCCGCCTGGCGACTGGCCCGGGTGACCACCCGGCCGCTGGTGGAGCTGGCCGGCGCGGTGGACCGGGTGGCGCACGGCGACCTGACCGCCCGGGTGCCGGTGCGCACCCGGGACGAACTGGGCCGGCTGGCCGCCGCGTTCAACCGGATGACCCGGGAGACCGGGTCGTACGTCGCGGCGCTGACCAGCAGCCGGGACCAGTTGCGCGGGCACCTCGCGGTCCTGGGGGACACCCTGGCCAGCACGCACGACCTGCAACGCATCCTGCGGGTGATCCTGCACAGCGCCATCGCGGCCACCGGGGCGCGGGCCGGAGCGGTGCTGCTGGTGGAGACCGGTGGGGTGCTGGTCGCACAGTGCACCGAGGGGCTGGACGGGCGTTGGCCGGAGGGGGACGGAACGGAGACGCTGCGGGTGCCGGTGGGCGTCGGGGTCGTCGGCGCTGTCGCCGCCACCGGGGAGCCCCAGCGGGGGCGGGTGGAGCCGACCGAGGCCCCGGCGGGTGAGCCGCGCTGCCGCACGTACGTCGCGATCCCCTCCGCCGCCCCGGGCGGCGGCGCCACCGCCACCCCGGGCGGGCCC
>NZ_RCVI01000081.1:0-2974 GCF_003667455.1 Micromonospora sp. CV4
TCCTCGTCCTGTCCCTCGCCACCGCCGCCGTGCTCGCGTCCACCGCCACGGCGACCGCCGCCCCCGCCGCGCCCGTGGCCGCCCCCGTACAAGTGGCCGCCGCGGCCGCCAACCCGGTCATCGTGGTCGGCGGGCTCAGCGGCATCGCCGTCGCGTACGAGCCCATCGCCGCCCGGCTCCGTAGCGACGGCTACCGGACCTTCATCTACCAACTGCCCGGGCTGGGCCTCGGGGACATCCCCGCCTCCGCCCGCGCGTTCGCCGGCTACGTCAACCAGGTACGCGCCAGCACCGGCGCGGCGACCGTGGACGTGGTCGCCCACTCCGAGGGTGGCCTCGTCGCCCGCTACTACCTCAAGCGGCTCGGCGGCACCGCCACCGTCGGCCGGTACGTCAGCCTGGGCTCGCCGCAGTACGGCACCTACGTGGCAGACATCCTGGCGTTCCTCGGCCTCGGCAGCTGCGCCGGCATCGTGGCGTGCCAGCAGATGACCATCGCCTCCGCCTTCCTCGCCGACCTCAACGCCGGCGACGACACCCCGGGTTCGGTGCGCTACACCACCATCCGCACCCTCCAGGACGAGCTGGTCCGGCCGACCGGGAACGCCGCCGTCAACGACGGCGCGACCAACGTGCTGATCCAGGCGTACTGCCCCGTGCGGGTGGTCGGGCACCTCGGACTGGTGCTCGACGGCACCGCGTACACCATCGTGCGGGGCGCCCTCGTCGACGGCCCGGTGCGACCCAACTGCCTCGCCCTCTGAACGGCCCGCGCGGGTGGTCCGGGCCCGGACCACCCGCGCGGGGCGCGGTCGAGGCCGCTCAGGTCGCCTTGGCCAGCGCCTCGAACTCGTCGTCGGTGAGCTGCACCTCCGCGGCGGCCACGTTCTCCTCCAGGTGCGCCACCGAGGACGTGCCGGGGATCGGCAGCATCACCGGCGACCGGCGCAGCAGCCAGGCCAGCGCCAGCTGCGCCGGCGACGCGCTGTGCGCGGCGGCGATCGTGTCCAGCGGCCCGCCCGGGCGCGCCAGCTCACCGGTGGCGATCGGGAACCACGGAATGAACGCGAGGTCGTTGCGCTCGCAGTACTCCAGCACGTCCTCGGCGCTGCGGTTGGCGAGGTTGTACAGGTTCTGCACCGAGACGATCGAGGTGATCGCGCGGGACTCCTCGATCTGCGCGACCGTCACCTCGGACAGGCCGATGTGCCGGATCTTGCCCTCCTGCTGCAACAGCGCCAGCTCGCCCAGCTGATCGGCGAGCGGCACCTGCGGGTCGATCCGGTGCAGCTGGTAGAGCGGAATCGTGTCCAGGCCGAGGTGCCGCAGGCTCAGCTCACACTGCTGGCGCAGGTACTCCGGGCGGCCCACCACGCGCCAGTCGCCCGGCCCGGCCCGGGTGAAGCCACCCTTCGTCGCGATGACCAGGTCGTCGGCGTACGGGTGCAGAGCCTCGCGGATCAGCAGCTCGGAGACGAACGGGCCGTACGAGTCGGCGGTGTCGATGAACGTCACGCCCAGCTCGACCGCCCGGCGCAGCACCCGGACCGCCTCGGCGGGGTCCTTCGGGTCACCCCAGACGCCCGGCCCGGTGAGCTGCATCGCCCCGTAGCCGAGACGGTCGACGGCGAGGTCGCCGCCGATCCGGTAGCTGCCGGAAGCCTTCGCGGGTTGCTTGCTGACATCGGTCGCCATACGCGGTTCCCCAATCGTGTCGTCGTGGCGGGAACAAGAGCAGCCCGCCACCAACTGATGATCCCCCGAACAGCGGCGTCCTATCCCCGGCGCGCCGGCCCGCCTGCTGTGGGCGCGGACACGGTGGCCGCACGACAGATCCGGTTTGTTCCCCTCCTGCCGCTGGCGCGTCCCGTGTCCGGTCTGCTACGCCTGATCCCAGTCGGTGCGGCCGACCGGGGGAGGCGCGATGTGGCGACGGTTCAGGTCCGACCCGGTGGGTCGGCTGCGGGAGCGGCTGGACCGCTTCGGCGCCACGACGGACCCCCGGGCGGTGCTCGACTCCGGCGCCATCCGCGACGCCGAGGCGGTCATCGAGTTCGTGACCGCCACGCCCACCGACGGGCCGCTGCCGGGACCGGTCGCCGAGGGCTTCTTCCTCCTGGCCTGCCTGCACTGGTACCGCTACCAGCTGCTGCCGTCCGGCGAGGACGCCGACGAACTCGTCCAGGCGGTCAGGCTCACCGAGTTCCTGCTGCGCTTCGCCCCGGAACGGGTGCCGCCGTCGCTGCTGGCCATGCTGCACACACACCGACCGCCGCCGGACTCCGGCCGGGTCCCCGGACCGCGGGTTCCCGGCGGGCGTACGGCCGGTCCGGCCGACGGCGAGGCCGGCGCGCTGTTCGTCGAGGCCGTCATGCTGATGGCCGCCGCGGAGAACAACCGTGACTACCGGGGTGCCGACCAGGCTGCGGCGCTGCTGCGCCGGGCGGTGGACGGCACGCCCGCGGGCGTGCCGGAGCGGCTGCACTACCTGTCCGCCCTCGGCAAGGTGCACCGCGACCAGTTCCAGCACCTCGGCCGGCGGCGCGCGCTGCCGTCGGCGATCGAGGCGCACCGGGAGAGCCTGGAGTCGACCCCGGCCGGCGATCCGGAACGTGCGGTCCGGCTGTTCAACCTCGGCAACGTGCTCGGCGACCGGTACGAGGTCGACGGCGCCCCGGCCGACCTGGACGAATCGATCATGCTGCTCCGGGACGCGTCCCGAGCCACCGGCGGCAGCGCCCCGGTGCGCGCCATGGCGCTGGCCAACCTCGGGCAGCGGCTGCGCGACCGGTGGCGTCTGCGGGGCCGGCCGTCCGACCTCGACGAGGCGGTCGACTCGTTCGCCGCCGCCCGAGCCGCCGGCGACCCGCGCGTCGCCGCGCTGCACGGCACGGCGCTCGCCGAACGGTTCCTGCGCGACCGGGCGCCCGCCGACCGGGACGCGGCGATCGAGGCGTACCGGTCGGCGTTGACC
>NZ_RCVI01000080.1:0-2942 GCF_003667455.1 Micromonospora sp. CV4
ACCAGGTCGCCCGCACCGCCCGGCGCGGCGGGGGCCGGCGCCGTGCCCAGCGCGCCCCGGGCGGCGTCCAGGTGTGCCCGGGCCGCCCGGTGGGAGCTGACCGCCTGCCCGTACGCCGACGCGAGCCTGCTCACGCTCTGCCTCCCACGCCACGGCTGTCCGGTTCGCGGAAACCCTAACGGACGGCGGTGACACCGGGACAGTACCGACGCGACCCGACGCGCGGCGCCCGACGGTCCGGGGTGGACCGTCGGGCGCCACGCGAGGGCGTGCGGGTCAGCCGGTGACCGCGTTCAGCGCCGGCAGGTAGCCGTACCGGTAGCCGTCGGAGTCCGGGTGGTACGCCTCGATGAGGCCGCTGACGTCGTTGATCCACGGGTCGCCGGCGCAGACGCCGTGACCGGCGAAGTAGGGCCGGGTGTCGGCGAAGGTCGCGCCGGCGGCGGTGGCCCGTGCGGAGATGACCGAGGCGAGCACGTCGGCCGCCTCGTTGAGGATGGTGCGCTTGTAGGTGCTCATCGCCAACCACCCGCAGGAGGTGGTCTCGAACAGCCTCGGGTAGCCCAGCACGATCAGCCGCGCGTTCGGCGCCCGGTTGCGGATGGCGGCGTAGGTGGCGTCGAGCCGGCCGGGGAGCGTCGAGGTGGCGAAGGCCTTCGCGGTGTTCACGGCGTTGGTGCAGGACGACGTGCTGCCGAACCGGCAACTGGTGATCACGTCGACGAAGCCGGCGTCGTTGCCACCGATGGTGATGGTGACCAGGGTGGTGGCGCTGCTGAGGGCGTTGACCTGGTTGTTGAGCACGTCGGCGGTGACCGCGCCGCCGCAGGCCGGGAAGCTGAAGCTGGTCACCGCGTGGGCGGCGGCCCAGAGCGGGGCGTACGACTTCTGGCTGCGCAGGCAGGTGGACCAGTCGTACGGGCCGGCGCCGACGCCGGAGGAGTAGGAGTCGCCGAGCGCGACGTAGTTGACAGCGGCGGCCTGGGCGGTGCCGGGGACGAGCACGGCACCGAACGCGGCGGTGACGACGGCGACCAGCGCGGCCAGGGCGCGGGCCAGCGGGCGGTGGGGCATGACGGACCTCCACAGGACAGGGGTGGTGGGATCCTGCGACCGCGCGCGTGGCCAGGGGTGGAACGGTTTGTTACCAGGCGGTAATGCTATCGAAATACATAGATCGATGGAATAGACGGTCAACCCGCGCGCCGGGCCCGCGGCGATCACCGTTGTCGATTAGGTTGGCGGGGCGAACACCCCGATGGAGGGAGTCCACCTCGTGCGACGAGTCCTCACGGCGGCCACCGCCGCCCTGACCCTCACCACCGCCGGCACCATGCTCGCCGGCGCCCCCGGCCAGGCCGCTCCGACGGCCTGGGGCCGGCCAACCGTCACGCTCGCGCCGCAACCCGGCGCCCCCGGGCTGGGCGACAGCTACTTCCCCGACTACGGCAACGGCGGCTACGACGTCTCGCACTACGACGTCCGGCTGCGCTACGAGCCGGCCACCGACCGGCTCACCGGCACCACCACGATCCTCGCCACCGCGACCCAGGATCTCTCCCGGTTCAACCTGGACTTCCTGCTCGACGTCGAGTCGGTGCGGGTCAACGGGTGGGCGGCGAGCACCAGCACCGCGGGCGCGCACGAGCTGGTGGTCACCCCGTCCCGCACGGTGACCCGGGGCCAGCAGCTCACCATCGTGGTGCGCTACGACGGCATTCCGTCCGAGACGCTGGTCGGCGGCTACACCGGCTGGACGCGTACCGACGACGGGGCCCTCGCGGTCAACGAGCCGGAGTCCGCGTGGTGGTGGTTCCCGAGCAACGACCACCCACTGGACAAGGCGACCTTCGACATCTCCGTGTCGGTGCCCACCGGCGTCGAGGTGATCAGCAACGGCGTGCAGCCGCGGCCACCGCTGGCCGAGCCCGGCGACCGCACCCGATGGAGCTGGCGGACCACCTCCCCCACCGCCACCTACCTGGCCTTCATGGCCATCGGCCAGTACGACATCGTCACCGACACCACTCCGGGTGGCCAGCCGGTGGTGAACGCGTACAGCACCTCGCTGGGCGAGCTCGGGCCGGCCGCGCGGGCCAGCATCGAGCGGACCGCCGAGATCGTCGACTGGGAGAGCGGGATCTTCGGCCCGTACCCGTTCGAGGCGCAGGGCGGCGTGGCCGGGCCGGTGGACGGCATCAGCTTCGCCCTGGAGACGCAGACCCGACCGGTGTACGGCCCGGGCTTCTGGCGGCGCGGCGCCAACACGTACGTGGTGGCCCACGAGAACGCCCACCAGTGGTTCGGCGACTCGGTCTCGGTGGCCGAATGGCGCAACATCTGGCTCAACGAGGGCTTCGCCTCGTACGCGGAGTGGCTCTGGTCGGAGGAGCAGGGCGAGGGCACCGCCCAGGAGGTCTTCGACTTCACCTACGCCAGCTACCCGGCCGACTCCGCGTTCTGGCAGGTGCTGCCGGGTGACCCGGGCGCCGACCGGGTCTTCGACAACGCGGTCTACGACCGGGGCGCGATGACGCTGCACCAGCTGCGGCTGGCCGTCGGCGACGACGCGTTCTTCGAGATCCTGCCGGCCTGGACCGCCGCGCACCGGTACGGCAACGGCACCATCGCGCAGTTCCAGGCCCTGGCGGAGGAGATATCCGGACTCGACCTGGACGAGCTATTCACCACCTGGCTGTTCACCGCCGGCCGGCCCGACGTGGCCACGGCCGCGCGCAAGGCCGCCGCCGCGCCCGTCGAGCCGAAGTCCTGGGCCAAGATCCAGGAGGCCCACCGGCTGCTGTCGCACTGAGCGAACGTCGGCCGGGAGGCCCGCCACTCGACGGCGAGCCTCCCGGCCGCTTTCGTAGGCGACGATGCGCCGGTCCGGCTCCGGAACAGCTCGACCGGCACGAACCGGTGCGGGCCCACGCGACCCGAGC
>NZ_RCVI01000375.1:0-2897 GCF_003667455.1 Micromonospora sp. CV4
GGCCCGAGCCGCCCGACCCGGCCGACCTGGTCGCCGCGCCGGCTGACCGTCGCTGGCCCGGGTCGCGCGGCGACCAGGTCGTCCGGGTCGGGCGGCTCGGGCCGGGTCGCGGCGCGGGGGGTACGCAGCTCCGCGCCGAGCGGGCGGGACCGCAGCGCGGTGATCAGCCGGGGCAGCTTGACCACGACGTGCGCCACGAACGCGCCGGTGAAGATCCAGGCGCCGAAGTAGTGGGCGGTGTAGAAGTCGAAGCCGAACAGGTAGGCGTACTGGATGTTGAGCAGGCCGGTGGCGATCTGGAACAGGATCCCGCCGACCAGGAGCAGCAGGGTGAGCCGTTCCAGCACCTGGGCGAGCGAGCGGGCCGGTGGCCAGTTGAACAGCTTCGGGATCACCGACCAGAGCTTGCCCAGCACCACCGGGATGAGCACGATCCCGAGCGTCACGTGCAGCCCCTGGGTGACCCGGAACAGCCAGGACGGCCGGGTCGGCCAGTCGAACGTGGGCAGCCGTAGCCAGCCCACGTCGCTCGGGAACGCCTGGTCGAACCGGGGCCCGTAGGCGGCGTAGTCGAGCAGCCCGGTGACGATCACCAGGGGCAGCGTGACCAGCAGCGTCGTCCCGTACACGGCGGTGAGCCAGGGGCCGCGCAGCGGACTGCGCCAGCTCCGGTCGGCCGCGTCCACACCGGGCGGCCGGTGCCGGTCCAGGGCGCGCCAGAACCGGCGGGGCGTGCCGTAGCCGTCGGCGTCCGACGTGGGCGCGTCGATCCCGCCGGCGTCCGGGCCGGGCCTGCTGGTCGCCACCGCTGCTCCTTCCTCGGCGGGGTGCACTGCGGGCAGGCTAGACCGCGCCGGTACGCCCCGGCCGGGTTTGCCGCATTACCGAACGCTTACCGGGGCGTCCCCGTCGGCCGGGCTGTTGCGAACTCCTTACGGGTCGACCGAACCGACCCACCGGCCGCCGTTCCCGCCCTAGCGTGACCGGGTATGCGGGTACTGGTCACCGGCGCGGCCGGGTTCATCGGGTCGCAGGTCGTCGACCTGCTCATCGAGCAGGGTCACGAGGTGGTGGCGTTGGACGCGCTGCTGCCGCAGGCGCACGGCGGGGAGTTGCCCACCTGGTCGCGTCGGCACGACGTGGTGCGCGGCGACGTTCGTGACGGCTCGCTGCTGGACCGGCTGTTGGCCGGGGTGGACGCGGTCTGCCACCAGGCGGCGATGGTCGGGCACGGCGTGGACCCGTCCGACGCCCCCGACTACGTCACGCACAACGACTACGGCACGGCGGTGCTGCTGGCGGCGCTGCACCGGGCCGGGATCGGCCGGCTGGTGCTGGCCAGTTCGATGGTGGTCTACGGGGAGGGTCGCTACGCCTGCCCGGGCCACGGCACGGTGCGTCCGGCGCCCCGGCGGGCCGAGGACGTGGCGGCCGGCCGGTACGACCCGACCTGCCCCCGCTGCGGCCTGGGGCTCGACCCGTTGCTGGTGCCCGAGGACGCCCCGCTGGAGCCGCGCAGCACGTACGCGGCCAGCAAACTCGCCCAGGAGCACCTGGCCGCGGCGTGGGCCCGGCAGACCGGCGGCGCGGTCTGGGCGTTGCGCTACCACAACGTCTACGGCCCCCGGATGCCCCGCGACACCCCGTACGCCGGGGTCGCGTCGATCTTCCGGTCCGCGCTGGCGGCCGGCGAGGCCCCCCGCGTCCTGGAGGACGGCCGGCAGCGGCGCGACTTCGTGCATGTCACCGACGTGGCGCGCGCCAACCTGCTGGCCCTGACCAGCACCGCGCCGCCGGCCACACTGGTGCCGGTGAACGTCTGCTCGGGCGAGCCGCACACGGTGGGGGAGTTGGCGGTCACCCTGGCCGAGGCGATGGGCGGACCGCCACCGCAGGTGGTCGGTGGAGCCCGCGTGGCCGACGTGCGGCACGTGGTGGCCGACCCCCGCCGGGCCGCCGACCTGCTCGGCTACACCGCCCGGGTCGGCTTCGCCGAGGGGGTGGCCGGCTTCGCCACCGACCCGCTGCGGGAACCGGCCACGCTGGCGCGCTGACCGCTCGCCCAGGGCGGCGATGGTCGGCCCGTCCACGGAGACTTGCCGGTTGATCGACTCGGTATCGCCGATATCGGGGCATCAGGAAACCCCGGACACCGCGACATCCCCGATATCGAGTCGATCACGCCAGAAGGGGGCAATCGTCAGGCGATCCCGGCGAGCTGGTCAACGAGCGCGATACCTCAGAGGCATATTTATGACTCACAGGTATACCGCTCACCACAGCTACCCCCCCCCGGAGCGACGCTTGCCGGACCCGCGCAGCGATCGGAACCACACCGAACAACCCGCCGGGACTCAGGGCACGCCGGACCCCGCGCAGGGATCACGACGGACGGCGACCACCGATGGGGTGGGGCCCGCCGTGCCCGGCGCAGGGATCAAGCCTGACCGCCCGGAGCTGGGCACGGCGGGCCTCACCCCACCCCGCGCACCCCGATCGAGCTACAACGGACGGCAAGGCCGATGGCCCTTCCGGTGTGCGCCGCACAGGTCGAGGCCGCAGGGTGCCGCCCGAGGCGGGAGGTTGGTGCCGCGCCGGCGGCTACGACACGGTCCAGACCAGGTGGTTCACCGCCAGCGCGGTGGCCGCCTGACCGGCCAGCCACCAGCGTCGCGAGCCGGCGGGCAGCCAGGCGGTGGCGACCAGCAGCCAGACGATGAACGGTAGCCAGATCCGCTCCACCTCCGCCTTGCTCAGCCCGGACAGGTCCGCGCCGAGCACCGCCACCACGGCGGCCAGCGGCAGGACCACGGTCGGTCCGGCCGTGCGTACCGCCGCTGCCGCCGGGGCGACCAGCCGGCCGGCGGCCCGCCAACCGCTCGCCGCCGCGCCCGGAC
>NZ_RCVI01000079.1:0-2812 GCF_003667455.1 Micromonospora sp. CV4
GCCCAGCTCAGGGCGGCCAGGTCGGTGACGCCACCGAGCGCCGCCACGCCCACCCCGACCAGCGCCGTGCCGGCCGTCGCGGCCGTCAGCAGGACGGCGAGGCGCGGCGCCAGCCAGGCCCGCCGGTCGATCGGCGCGCTGGTCACCCAGCTCTGCGTCGCCGGGGTGACCAGCAGCGGACCGAGCGCCCGCAGGCCGCGCCAGGCGAGCCCGGCACCGGCCAGCAGCGCGGCGACCGCCAGCCACCAGCGCACCCCCGGATCGGCCCGGCCGACGGTGGGCGACTCCAGCATGTCGCGGCTGGCGCTGACCGCGAACCAGCCGTACATGCCCACGAAGAGGACCACGACGTACGCGTCGCCCAGCACGTCGCTCAGGGAGTGGTCGTGGTGCCGGCGGCGGGCCCGGCGCAGGTGCGTACGCACCTGCCGGGCGGTGGGCACGCCGGCCGGCGCGTCGGCGAGGGTTGCCGGCGGGGCGGTCACCGGCCGATCTCGATGCGCTCGTCGACCACCGCGTCGATCAGCTCCGGGTCGTGCGAGGCCAGCAGCACAGCGGTGCCCGCCTCCCGTTCCCGGCGCAGCCGGTCGGCCAACCACTGCCGGCCGCGTACGTCCAGCCGCTGCTCCGGCTCGTCCAGGATCAGCACCCGGCGCGGGCGTACGAAGCAGGACGCCAGCGCCAGCCGGCGGCGCTGCCCGCTGGACAGGGTCACCGGCAGCTGGTCGCGGGCCGCTTCCAGGCCCAGCTCGGCGAGCACCTCCTCGACCGGCTCGGCGTTGCCGCCGTGCGCGTACGCGACCAGCTCCAGGTGCTCGACCACGGACAGGTCGGGGAAGAAGTCGATGTCGTCCAGGGCGGCCGCCACCAGCGCCCGCACCTGGGGATCGGTCTCATCGGCCCGCCGACCCTGCACCAGCACCTCGCCCGCGTCCGGCCGGTCGGCGCCGACCACGCAGCGCAGCAGCGTGGTCTTGCCGCTGCCGTTGGGGCCCAGCACCACCGCGATCCGGCCCGCCTGGAGCGTGAAGCTCACGTCGTCGAGCACGACCAGGTTGCCGAAGTTGCGGCCAAGTCCCCGCACCGAGAGCGCATCCACGAGCACACACTCTCCCAGACCCCCGCAACCGGCCAACCCGAGCGACCCACATCACGCGGGCGCCCCGGGCCCAGCGCGGATCATGGCCCGGTCACCGGCAGGTCGCTGTCGTCCTCCAGCCGGCTGTCCGCGGCGGCCTGCCCGTCGGCGTCGCCGACCTCCTCGGCCACCGCCGCCGCGTCCGCCCAGTGCCGCCGCGCCTCGACGCGGTCGCCCAGAGCCGCGGCCGCGTCACCCAGGTAGAGCAGGGTGCGTGCCAGCCCCGGGGTCGGCCGGCTCTCCTCGCGCAGCCGCCGGCCCTCGGCCAGCAGCTCGTACGCCGCCCGCGCCTGCCCCGGCGCGGCGGTCAGCAGCGTCGCCCCGGCATTGAGCAGCGCCGCCGCCCGGCTCGTCGGGTCGCTCACCGACTCGTACTCCCGCAGCGCGGCCCGCCACGCCTGCGCGGCGTCCAGGTGCTCGCCGAGGGCGGCGTGCACCAGCACCAGGTTGGTCAGCGCCGCCGCGTAGCCGCGGGCGTCACCCACCGACCGGAACGTGTTCGCCGCCCGCACCAGGTGGTGGTGCGCGGTGTCCAGCTCGCCCCGGGCCAGCTGCGCCGCCCCCAGGCCCAGATCGGTGAGCGCCAGCCCGGCCCGGTCCGCCCCCGAGCGGTGCCGGCGGGACAACTCCAGATGCTCCACCGCGTCGTCGAGCTGCCCCAGGTCCAGCAGGGCCAGGCCGAGGTTCATCCGGGCCTGGGCGGTGCCCCGCCGGCCCCGCTCGGCCACCGCGAGGGTGAGCGCGGCGGCAGCGCCCTGCGGATCGTGCCGGCGCCGGCGCAGCACCCCCAGCTCGTTGTGCGCCCAGCCGGCGATCTCCGGTCGGTCGTCGGCGGTCGGGGTGGCCAGCACGGTGCGGCAGACCTGCTCCCACTCGTCCAGCCGCTCGACGTGCGCCAGCCACCCGCACAGGGCCACCGCCAGCCGGAACCACCACCGGCGCACCCGGCGGGGCAGCGTCTCGGCCGCGCCGGCCGGCACCCGGACCACCGCCAGCAGCAGTTCCTGGTGCAGGTCGAACCAGCCGTACGGGTCGTCGTCCAGCGGCAGGGACCACTCCCGGTCCGGTGGGGAGCCCAGCACCGCCAGGTTGGCCGCGTGCCGTTCGGCCCGCCGGGCCAGGTGCCGGGTCAGCCGGGCCTGCGCGGCGACCCTTGCCCGGGCCGGGTCGGCGTCCCGCAGGTGCAGCCGCGCGTTGCCGGCGAGCAGCGGGCGGATCTCGTACCGGTCGCCGGGCGCGCCGACGACGAACGCCGCGGCGGCCAACTCGTCGAGCAGCGCGGTGACCCGTTCGCGGTGCCGACCGGCCAGCGCGGCGATGGCGGGCCGGTCCACCGGGGCGGGCGCCAGCGACATCAGCCGGTACAGCCGGCGGGCCTCGCGGGTCAACGCCCGGTACGCGGTGTCCCGTTCGGTGACCAGCCGGGCCGCCGGGGAGACGGCGACCCGCTGGTGCGGCGGCGTCTGCACCGCGCGGCGCAGCGCGTCCAGGACGTCGGCGTGCCGCCAGCCGTGCTGGGCGGTGCGGTAGCCGAGCGCCCGGACGGTGCGCGGCTGCCGTCCGCACACCTCGACGATCTCGCCGACCGCCGGGTCGGTGCGCGGGTCGGCGCGGCGGACCCGCGCGGCCGGCGCCACCCCGCCCGCGGCGGCGAACAACTCGACCGCCTCGGCC
>NZ_RCVI01000078.1:0-2807 GCF_003667455.1 Micromonospora sp. CV4
AATTCCAGCAGCGCCCGCTCGCGCTGCGCGACCGGGCGCTGCTGGAATTCCTGTACGGCACCGGAGCGCGGATCTCCGAGGCCGTCGGCGCCGCCGTGGACGACCTCGACGTCGACGAGGGCACCGTGCTGCTGCGCGGCAAGGGCGGCCGGGTGCGGCTGGTGCCGATCGGCGGGTACGCCGTCGAGGCGGTGCGCGCCTACCTGGTCCGGGCCCGGCCCGGGCTCGCCTCGGCCGGCCGGGGCACCCCGGCGGTCTTCCTCAACGCCCGCGGCGGCGCGCTGACCCGCCAGGGCGCCTGGGCCATCCTGCGCCGCGCCGCCGGCCAGGCCGGGCTACCCGTCGACGGGCCCGCCGCGGTGTCCCCGCACACCCTGCGCCACTCCTACGCCACCCACCTGCTCGACGGCGGCGCCGACGTGCGGGTGGTCCAGGAGTTGCTCGGACACGCGTCGGTGACCACCACCCAGGTCTACACCCTGGTGACCGTCGAGCGGCTGCGCGAGGTGTACGCCACCGCCCACCCGCGCGCCCGGGGCTGAGCCCGGTCGCGGTCGGTCCCGACACGCCGGGCCGGTGCCGAACCCCCTGCTGGTCGGTGGCGTACAGTCGGCATCGGCGCGGACCTCCTGGGGCGACACGACCGGGGTGCGCAGCGGCGCCGCGAAGGACGTCGGACGGCTCCGACGCCGGGTGGGGTCGTCGGGAGGGGGCAACGAGCACATGGCTGGCAACGGTGACCGTGCCGAGACCTGGACGTCGGAGCTCCGCGAGCAGCAGGCCACGCTCGGCGCGGACCTGGGTCCGGCGGACCCGGCGGCCTACACGATGCGCAAGCCCATCCCCGAGCCGATGCCCACCGATCGGCACGGCCCGGCGCGCATCATCGCGATGGCCAACCAGAAGGGTGGCGTCGGCAAGACCACCACCACCATCAACCTGGGCGCGGCGCTGGCCGAGTACGGCCGCAAGGTGCTGCTGGTCGACTTCGACCCGCAGGGCGCGCTGTCGGTGGGGCTGGGGGTCAACCCGCACAACCTCGACCTGTCCGTCTACAACCTGCTCATGCAGGACGACGTGATCGCCGAGGACGTGCTGATCAAGACCGACGTGGCGGGCCTGCACCTGCTGCCGGCCAACATCGACCTCTCCGCCGCCGAGATCCAGCTGGTCAACGAGGTCGCCCGGGAGATGGCCCTGGCCCGGGTGCTGCGGACGGTCCGCAAGGAGTACGACTACATCCTGATCGACTGCCAGCCGTCGCTCGGCCTGCTGGCGATCAACGCGCTGACCGTCGCGCACGGTGTGCTCATCCCGCTCGAGTGCGAGTTCTTCAGCCTGCGCGGCGTGGCGCTGCTGCTGGACACCATCGACAAGGTGCGCGAGCGGCTCAACTTCGACCTGGAGCTCGAGGGCATCCTCGCGACCATGTACGACAGCCGCACCACGCACTGCCGGCAGGTGTTGCAGCGGGTCGTCGAGGCGTTCGGCGACAAGGTCTACCAGACGGTCATCACCAAGACGGTGAAGTTCCCCGAGTCCACCGTGGCCGGTGCCCCGATCACCACCCTGGACCCGGCGTCCTCCGGGGCGCGCAACTACCGCCAACTGGCCCGTGAGGTGATCGCCGCCCAGTCGGAGCGGTAGCCGGAACGCCCCGTGCCCACCTCGTGGACTACGGTCGTCCGGTGACCGCGCCACTCCTCGACCCGCTGGCCGGGCCGCACGAGGCCACCGCTCCGGCGGTCGCCGTCGAGCTGGCCGCCGAGGTCGACAGCGTGCTGCCCACCACCGAGGCTCCTGAGGCCTCCGGCTTCACCGTGCGGCTGGCGAACTTCACCGGCCCGTTCGACCTGCTGCTGCAACTCATCGGCAAGCACAAACTCGACGTCACCGAGGTGGCCCTGCACAGGGTCACCGACGAGTTCATCGCCTACATCCGCGCCATGGGCGACAAGTGGGACCTCGACGAGGCCAGCGAGTTCCTGCTGATCGCCGCGACCCTGCTCGACCTGAAGGCGGCCCGGCTGCTGCCCGCCGCCGACGTGGAGGACGAGGCGGACCTCGCCCTGCTGGAAGCCCGGGACCTGCTCTTCGCCCGGCTGTTGCAGTACAAGGCGTACAAGGAGGCGGCGGCGCACATCGCCGAGCTGGAGGCGGTCGGCGGTCGGCGCTATCCGCGGGCGGTCAGCCTGGAACCCCGCTACGCCGAGGCGCTGCCCGACCTGGTGCTCGGCATCGGCCCGCAGCGCCTGTTGAAGCTGGCCGTGAAGGCGATGACCCCGAAGCCCGTGCCGGAGGTCTCCATCGCCCACGTGCACATGGTCCGGGTCAGCGTCCGGGAGCACGCGGCGATCCTCGCCACCCGGCTGCGCCGGGCCGGCACCGCCACCTTCTCGCTGCTCTGCGCCGACTGCGAGGCCACCCTGGAGGTGGTGGCCCGGTTCCTCGCGCTGCTGGAGCTGTACCGGGAGGGTCTGGTGGCCTTCGTGCAGGAGCAGGCTCTGGAGGAGCTGACCGTGCGCTGGACCGGCCCGACCGACGGCGACACCGAACTGCACGTCGACGAGTACGCCGGCACCCCGACCGACCCGGAGCCGACGGGTGCGCCCGCAGAGCCGGCCGACCCGGAGCTGGCCGACCCGGAGCTGGCCGACCCGGAGCTGGCCGACCCGGAGCTGGCCGACCCGGAGCTGGCCGACCCGGAGCTGGCCGACCCGGAGCCGGCCGACCCGGAGCCGGCCGGGCTGGAGCCGGCGGGCGCGGCGGAGCCGGAGCCGGCGGGCGCGGCGGAGCCGGAGCCGGCC
>NZ_RCVI01000112.1:0-2765 GCF_003667455.1 Micromonospora sp. CV4
GGATGCGCCGGTGGCGGAGCGGCCGGGGGACGGCGCTGGCCGCCCGGCTGGCCGGGACGGCGCAGGCCGGCGTACGGCTGGTCCGCCGGGTGCCGGCGCCCTGGCCGTACCTGATCGGCCTCTTCCTCGGCGCGAAGCTGCTGCTGACCCTGGTCGGGCTCCTGGTGCTGCACGCCTGGGACGGCATCCCCGGCGCGCCGCCGGCCGACGAGACGTTGATGTGGACGCAGCAGCGGGAGGTGTCCGGGCACCGGTGGATCTCCTTCTGGTTCGCCTGGGACGCGCTGCTCTACCTGCGGCTGAGTGAGCTGCCGCTGACCGGACCGTGGCGGGACTTCGGCTTCCCGCTGCTCTATCCGTTCCTGGCCCGGCCGGTCGGCGCGCTGCTCGGCGGCGACAACGCGCTGGCCCTGCTGCTGATCAGCAACGTCGCGTTCCTGCTGGCCCTCTGGTACGGCTACCGACTGGCCGAGCTGCTGCTCGGCGACCCCGACGCGGCCCGCCGGTTCACCCGGTACCTGGTGCTGCTGCCCACGGCCTTCCTGTTCCAGGCCGCGCTGACCGAGTCGCTCTTCGTCTGCCTCGCGCTGGCCGCGTTCTATCACGCGGAACGCCGCCAGTGGCTGCTGGTCGGCGTGCTCGGCTACTTCCTGGCGATGAGCCGGTCGGTCGGTCTGGTGGTCGCGCTGCCGCTGGCCCTGGTGCTGCTGCGCCAGCACGACTGGCGGCTCGGCCCGCGCGCCCTGCTCGGTTACCTGCGGATCGGCTGGCCGCTGCTGCTGCTGCCCGCCGGGTGGTTCACGTTCATGGCGTTCTGCCGGTGGCGGGGCGGGGACTGGTTCGCCTACCAGCACGCCCAGCAGGTCGGGTGGGGGATCACGGTGCAGAATCCGGTGCCGGTGCTGCTGGGCGGGCTGGCCGGGGAGGCGCGCGACGCGGCCCGGGTCTGGTTCGCCGTGGCCGTGCTGGCCGTGCTGGTGGCCGGGTTCCGTCGCCGGGAGGTGGCCTACCTGGTGTACGGCCTGCTCATGGTGTTCGTGCCGCTGTCGATGGGCCCGGCGGTCTACAAGAGTCTGCTGCGTTACCTGCTCGCCGCGTTCCCCGTCGCCCTGGTGCTGGCCCGCTGGGCACGCCGCGCCACCGTCGACGTGTGGCTGACCGCGACCCTCGCCCTGGTGCAGGGCGCGTTGTTCGTGCTCTGGCTCAGCTACTGGACCCACATGATCATCTGATTGGGTCGTCGGTCGGGCGGGCACGATGAGGACATGACCGAGCCACGGGTGCGCCTCGACGACCTGGGCGCCTGGGTGATCAAGGGCAACGCCGACGCCGTCGACCTGGCCTCCCGGTTCGCCCGCGAGCCCCTGGTGACCAGCTGGTGCGTACGACCCGGCTACCGGGCACGGTCGATGCGCGCGGGGCAGCCGGTGGTCTTCTGGGCCAGCGGCAGCCGCGGCCGGCTGCCGTACGGAGTGTGGGGAGTCGGCCGGGTCACCGGGGTGGCGGAGCCGGGGCCGCCGGGGCAGCCCTGGTCGGTGCCGCTGGACCTGCCCATCCTCGCCGAGCAGGACCGGGTGCCCCGGCGGTTGCTGCGCGCCGACGACCGGCTCGCCGCCCTGGAGGTGTTCCGCCAGCCGCAGGCCGCGAACCCGTCGTACCTGACCGTGGCCCAGTTCACCGCACTGCGTACCCACCTGCCGGCCTGAGCGCGGGCGTGACCGTGCCCCACCCGGGGTCCGGCCGGCGGGCCTGTGCGAACCTGCTACCCGACGTCCGACCCACCCCTGGAGGCCCGGTGTTCGCCCTGCCGCTGACCGAGGAGGTCGAGCTGCGCCCGCTGGACCCGTGGCGGGCCGAGGAGTTCCTCGCCAATCTGGACCGGGCCCGCGAGCACATCCAGCCCTGGGTGTCGCCGTCCTTCGTCGCCACCGACCTGCCCTCGGCCCGGGCGGTGCTCCAGCGGTACGCGGACCGTTGGGCCCGGGACGCGGGCGGCATCTGGGGCCTGTGGTGGCGCGGCACGCTGGTGGGCGGGGTCATGTTCGTGTCGTTCGACACCACGCTGGGCGTCTGCGAGGTGGGCTGCTGGGTGGAGCCCGCGGCGCAGGGGCACGGCATCGTCGCGCCGGCGGTCCGCCGGATCGTCGACTGGGCGGTACGCGAGCGCGGCATCCAGCGGGTGGAGTGGCGCACCAACGCCGACAACGCCCGCAGCATCGCGCTCGCCCGCCGTCTCGGCCTGCGCCACGACGGCACGCTCCGGCAGGTCTACCCGGGTCCGCACGGGCGGATCGACCTCGAGGTCTGGTCGGTGCTGGCCGACGAGTGGCTGGCCGGGCCGGCCGTGCCGCAGCCCACCGTCCACTGACGACGGCGTTTCTGTCGTACCCCGGCGGCACCATGCATCCATGGCCGTCCCCGCGCTCACCCCGCACCCCGACCCGCCGCGCTCCGTGCCGCTGCGCGAGGCGCGCACCCGGTTCAGCCAGCTCGTCGCGCTGGCCGAGCTGACCGACGAGGTCACCGTCGTCACCCGCGACGGCGATCACCGTCCGGTCGCCGCGATCGTCCCGGCCGTCGCCGCCCGCAGTGGCGCGCAGGCCCGCGCCGACTCCGACCGGCTCGCCACGGTCACCGCCGGCTGGGCCCGCCGCCTCGACGAGCAGCACCGGCACTTCATCGCCGCGTACGCCAACGCCAAGCTGGTCGCCTCGTACAGCAACGCCAAGCTGGGCCAGCTCTGGCAGGTGCTCACCCCGCTGACG
>NZ_RCVI01000077.1:0-2529 GCF_003667455.1 Micromonospora sp. CV4
GTCCCCGTCGCTCGGTCACCAGCCGATCGGCGGGGACGGCGGCCGGGCCCGTCATGGCATGCTCGACCCCGTGACCGTACGTGCCGCCAGCTCCGTCCTCGTCGGCCGCCAGCGCGAGATCGCCGTGCTGCGGGCCGCGCTGGGTCGGGCCCGGGCCGGAGAGCCCAGCACCGTGCTGGTCGGTGGTGAGGCGGGCGTCGGCAAGACCCGGCTGCTGGAGGAGTTCGCGGGCTGGGCCACCGACGGCGGCGCCCGGGTGCTGGTCGGCCAGTGCCTGGAGCTGGGCGAGGCCGGCCTGCCGTTCGCCCCGTTCGCCGCGGCCCTGCGCGCGGTGCTGCGCGCCGACGGCGCCGAGGTCTTCGCCGGATACGAGGCGGAGTTCGCCCGGCTCCTGCCGGAGCTGGGCCGGGTGTCCGCCGGGCTGGCCGCGCCGGCCGTGGCGCCGCTGACCGACGCGCCGCGCGGGTATCTGTTCGACCTGGTGGCCGAGCTGTTCCAGCGGCTCGCCGACGCCCGACCCCTGGTGCTGGTGATCGAGGACCTGCACTGGGCCGACCGATCCACCCGGGACCTGATCGGCTTTCTGGTCCGGGCCGCCCGGCCGGGCCGGCTGCTGCTGGTCAGCACCTACCGCACCGACGAGTTGCAGCGGGGGCACCCGCTGCGTCCGTTCCTGGCCGAGCTGGACCGGGCCCGCGGGGTCGAGCGCGTCGAGCTGGGCCGGCTGGACCGTGACGGCACCGGCGCGATCCTCGCCGACCTCCTCGGTGCCGAGCCGGCTCCCCGTGCCGTCGACGACATCCACGACCGCACCCAGGGCAACCCCTTCTTCATCGAGGAGCTGGCCGTGGCCGGCGACCCAATCGGCTGTGCCGCGCTACCCGACACCCTGCGCGACCTGCTGCTGGCCCGGGTGGACCGGCTGCCCGAGCCGTCCCAGCGGGTGCTGCGGATCGCCGCGGCCGGCGGCACCCGCTTCGCCCACGATCTGATCGCCGAGGTGGCCGGGCTGCCCGAGGCCGAGCTGGAGGACGCGCTGCGCGCCGCCGTCACCGCTCAGCTCGTGGTGGTCGACCGGGACGGCGACTACGAGTTCCGGCATGCGCTGGTCCGCGAGGCCGTGCACGACGAGCTGCTGCCCGGTGAGCACGCCCGGCTGCACGCCCGGTTCGCCGCCGCGATCGAGGCCCGGCCGCACCTGGTCGCCGAGGGCCGGGCCCCGGCCGAGATCGCGCATCACTGGTACGCCGCGCACGATCACCCCCGGGCCCTGGTCACCGCACGGGCCGCCGCCTGCGCCGCCGCCGACCGGTACGCCTACGCCGAGCAGCGCCGGCTGCTGGAACGGGTGCTGGAGCTGTGGGAGCTGGTGCCCGACGCGGCCGACCGGCTCGGCATGGACCACCTGGCGCTGCTGGAGCAGACCCTGGAGGCCGCGGTCACGGCGGGTGACTTCAGCCGGGCGATCACCCTGACCCGCGCCGGGCTGGCCGAGGTGGACGTCGACGCCGCGCCGCTGCGCGCCGCCCGACTGCTGAACCAGCGGGGTCGACTGCTGGCCCTGCTCGGCAAGAGCGACGGCAGTAGCGAGTTGGGTGAGGCGTACCGGCTGGCGGCGGGCGGTCCGGCCGGCGTGGAGCGGGTACGGCTGCTCGCCGACATCGCCGCGCACCTGGTCAAGATCGACCCGCAGCAGGCGGCCCGGGTGGCCGCCGAGGCCATCACGGACGCCGAGGCCCTCGACGAGTACGTGGCTCTGCTGCCCACGCGGATCGCCCTGCTCTGCCACGGCGAGCGGGACCTGGAGCAGGGGCTCGCGGAGCTGCGCCAGGCCGAGTCCGTCGCCCGCGCGGCCGGGGACGCGCCGGCCCTGGTGATCGCCATGGTGTACCGCTCGGACGTGCTCTGCGAGCTGGGCCGTTACGCCGAGTCCGCGCAGGCGGCCGAGGCCGGCGTGGCCGAGGCGCGACGGGTCGGGATCAGCCGCTCCACCGGGGCGTACCTGCTGAGTAACCGGGCCGAGGCGCTGATCGCGCTGGGCCGGTGGGACGAGGCGGAGGAGGTGTGCGCGGAGGCCGCGCGGATCGATCTGTCCGGCGTCACCGGGCTGCACTGGCTCCAACTGGGCGCCGGGCTGCGTCTGGCCCGTGCCCACCCCGGCGCCGACGAGCTGGTCGACCGGGCGCTGGCCTTCCTCGGCCGGCCGTATCTGTGGCCGAACCACCGGCTGCCCCTGCACGAGCTGGGGATCGAGTCGGCGCTGGCCGCCGACGACAAGGTCGAGGCGGTTCGGGCGGCCCGCGTCGCGCTGGCCGATCAGAGCCTGCCGCAGCTGCCCCGCGAGGGCTGGCCGGTGCTCAGCGCCGTCGCGCGTACCGCCGTGCGGGTGGGGGACCGGGAGCTGGCGACCGCCGTCGCGGCGCTCGCCGCCGACCTGCCGGCTCGGTACCCGGCCGCGCGGGCGCACGCCGCGCAGGTCGCCGCCCTGCTCGCGACCGGGGCCCGGGCGCTGCCGGCCTGGCGTGCGGC
>NZ_RCVI01000345.1:0-2519 GCF_003667455.1 Micromonospora sp. CV4
GGTCAAGGTCGTCGGGGTGGGCGCCGCCGGGCTGGGCGCCGCCGCGCTGCTCGCCGCCGATCCCCGGGTCGCCGCGCACCCGCGCCGACAGCGCCACGGCGCGTTCGGTCGGGGCGTCGACGTGCTGCTGGGCGCCGGGGTGATCGCCGGCACCGCCAACCTGCTCAACCTGCTCGACCTGCGACCGGGCCGGGCCATCAAGTCGGGGCTGCTGCTCGGCGCGCCCCTGGCTGGCGGCCCACACGGCGGGATCGCCGCGGGCGCGGCCGGGGCCGCCGCCGGTCTGCTCCGCGACGACCTGGCCGAGGACGTGATGCTCGGCGACAGCGGCGCGAACGCCCTCGGCGCGGTGCTCGGCGTCGCGCTCGCCGCCCGCAGCGGCCCGCTCGGCCGGGCGGGGCTGCTCGCCGTGCTCGCCGGGCTCACCGCCGCCAGCGAGAAGGTCAGCTTCACGTCGGTGATCCAGCGGACCCCGGGGCTGCGGGAGCTTGACGCACTGGGCCGGCGCGCCGACTGACGTGAGCAGACCGGCACCCCTCGCCGGCGCCGGCCGGTTGGCCGGGGCAGCCGCGCTCATCGCCGTCCTCACCGTGGCCAGCCGGCTCGCCGGCTTCGGCCGCACCGCCGTGTTCACCTGGGTGGTGCAGCAGAGCGACCTCGGCGGCATGTACGTCATCGCGAACACCGTTCCGAACATCGTCTTCGAGATCGTCGCCGGTGGCGCCCTGGCCAGTCTCGTCGTACCGCTGCTGGCCGGCGCGATCGCGGCGGGGGACCGGCGGGCGGTGGCGGCCACCACCGGTGCCCTGCTCACCTGGACGGTGAGCCTGCTGATTCCCCTGGCCGTTCTCGTCGCGGTGTTCGCCGACCCGATCATGTCGCTGATCAGCGAGAACCGGTCCGCGCCGGAACTCGCCGCGGGCGCCCGGATGCTGCGCGTGTTCGCCCCCCAGTTGCCGCTGTACGGGATCGGCATCGTGCTCACCGGCGTGCTTCAGGCGCACCGCCGCTTCGCCTGGCCGGTGATCGCCCCGCTGCTGTCCAGCCTCACCGTGGTCGTCGTCTACCTGGCGTTCGCCGCGACGCAGGGGCGTGCCGCGAGCGTGGCCCAGGTCAGCCGCGGCGGCGAGCTGCTCCTGTCCGCCGGCACCACCCTGGGTGTCGTCGTGCTGTCCCTGTCGCTGCTGATCCCGCTGCGCCGCCTGCGGATACGGCCGCGAGCGGGCTACGCCTTCCCGGCCGACGCACGCGCACGGATCGGCGCACTCGCCACGGCCGGCGCGGTGACGGTGGCGGCCCAGCAGGTCGCGCTCCTGGTGATCCTCAATCGGGTCTCCGGCGGCCCCACCGGCTCCCCGCAGGTGTTCAACCTGGCCCAGGCCATCTTCCTGCTGCCGTGGGCGGTCCTGGCCGTACCGCTGGCGGTGGCCGCCTATCCCACCCTGGCCGCCGCCTCCGCCGCCGGTGACGAGGACGGGTACCGGCAGACCCTCTCCTCGACGGTGCGCGGCGTGCTGCTGTTCAGCTGTCTGGGCGTCGCGGCGCTGGTCGCCACCGCCCAGCCGATCGCCGCCCTGTTCTACCCGGAGAACCCGGCGTCCACCGCGGCGGCCATCACCGGCTTCGCGCCCGGGCTGCTCGGGTACGGGCTCTTCGCGGTGCTGTCCCGCGCGCTGTACGCCCGCGGCGACACCCGGTCGGCGACCGTGGCGATCACGCTGGGCTGGCTGGTGGTTCCGGCCGTGGCGCTGCCGTTGGCGGTCCTGCTCCCCACCGCCGACCGGGTGCTCGCGACCACCGTCGCGAACACGGTGGGCATGTCGGTGCTCGGTGCGCTGCTGCTCGTGGCGGTGTGGCGCGGCGCCGGCCGTGCGGCGTTGGCCGGCGCGACCCGGGCCGGCGTGGCTGGCGGCCTGGCCGCGGTGCTCGCCGCGCTCGCCGGACTCGGCCTCACCCGGTGGTTCGACACGCCGGGTGACGGCACCCCGACGACGGCGGCGGCACTCGGTCAGGGCATGCTGTCCGGGGTTCTGGTTGGGGCCGTGTTCCTCGTCGTGGTCTGGTTCGTCGACCGGCGGGACGTACGGCCACTGCTCGCCGGGGTGCTGCGGCGCCTGGGCCGGCGGGGGTCGCGGGACCGGGCCGGTACGCCGACCCCGGGTGCGGTTCCCCCGGAGCGGGACGACGGGAAGGAGACGGTGGTCCGGTGAGCGCGACAAGTGAGCCGCCCGTCCTGCCCCCCGGATGGTCGGGCAGCGTTGCGCTGGTGCTCGCCTCCAGCACCGGCGGGGTCGGCCAGCACGTCCGCTCGGTGGCGCGCGGGCTCGTCGCGGCCGGTGCGACCGTGCTGGTGTGCGGGCCGGCGGCGACGCAGGAGCAGTTCGACTTCACCGCGGTCGGCGCGCGGTTCCAGCCGGTGGAGATCCCGGCCAGCCCGACGCCGGCCGACGCCCGCGCCGTGCTCGCGCTGCGGCGGGCGCTCGCCGCCGCCCGGGTCGACGTGGTGCACGCGCACGGCC
>NZ_RCVI01000140.1:0-110274 GCF_003667455.1 Micromonospora sp. CV4
GATCCGGGGGCCGGGGGCGTGCCGCCCGACGGACCGGCGAGGCACCGGACACGCGCCGGCGTCGCCGGGCGCACCCGCGGCGCACTGCGCCGACTCACCAGCGCCCGAAAGCGGCGCTGGGCCGTGGCAGGGCTCGCCGTGCTCGTCTGCCTGGTGGGGCTCGTCTCGTACCTCGGCACACGGTCCGGCCCGGAGCCCGGCGACGATCAGGCGGGCCGCCCCGGCGGTGTGCCCGCCGGGGCCACCCGGCCCACCGGCTTGCCGGGCGCGGAGGGACGCACCACCGAGGCTGGGCTGGCGGCACCCAATCTCCGTCCCCGGCAGCGTCCGCCCTCGCCCGACCCGACGCCGTCGGTCAGCGTGCCGGCCGCGCCGCCGCCGTCCCCGTCCGGGTCGACGCCGGTGCTGTCGGTGAGCCGGGCGGAGGTGCCCGCCGAGGTCGACCTCACCGCCGTGGGCAGCCGGGACTGGATGCACTGGGGGCTGCACGGTGGTAACTCGACGGTCCGTAAGCGCGCCGGCTCCGGAGAGATCATCGACGGGGGCGGCGCCGGCACCCGGGTCGGCTGGGACGGCAACCAGGAGGTAGTCAGCTGGCGGGACGGCACGTCGGAGCGCTCGGTGCGTGGCAGCCCGAACGGCGTCTACACCTGCGGCGCCGGCAACGGGTTCAGCCTCGCCGTCGCCGGCAGCGGTGAGCCGCGCGTCGTCCAGCTCTACGCCGGGACCTGGATGGCCCGCGGCCGGCTGGAGGCCCGGCTGTCCACCGGCGGGCCGGTCAGGACCGCGCGGCTCGAGGATCCCTACACCAGCCAGAGCGCCCAGTTCACCATCCGCTTCCAGCTGCCCAAGGGCGCCCGGCTGGTGCTGACCTGGACGGTCGAGAAGGTCTTCACCGAGCACTGCGGCAACGTCGGCATCCAGGCCCTGGCGGTGCGCTGACCGGTCGTCGTCGCCACGCTGTTCGGCCTGCCCGGCACGGGTGGCGGCAGTAGCCTGGGCGCGAGGGCCACCGACCCGTGAGGAGTGCCGATGACGTCCAGCGAGCAGGTGGTGGACAGCCCCGAGGGCTGGGTCGCCGAGCACATCCAGCGGTACGTCGAGACCGGCGGCGCCGAGGGGCACGAGTGGCGGCCGGGGGTCTACACGCTCCTGCTGACCACCCGGGGCCGGCACAGCGGCAAGCGACGCCGCACCGCCCTGATCTACGGGCGGGACGGCGACGACTACCTGGTGGTCGGCTCGCAGGGCGGCGCCCCGAAACACCCGGCGTGGGTCCTCAACCTGCTGGCCGAGCCGCAGGTCGAGGTGCAGGTCGGCGCGGAGACGTTTCCCGCGCGGGCGCGCGTCGCGACGCCCGGGGAGAAGCAGCGGATGTGGTCGACGATGACCGCCATCTGGCCGGCGTACGACGACTACCAGGCCCGGACCGACCGGGACATCCCGGTGGTGGTGCTGGAGCGGGGCTGACCTGGCGTCCGCCACGGCGCACGGGACGGCGGGACAGTTTGTCCGTCGCGGGTGGTCGGTGGCGACGTAACTTTCTGCTGTCCCCGTCTGACCATCCAGTGTGGAGGCACCGCAGATGAGCAGCAGTACCGCCCACCGCGTCCGCCCGGCCGCTACGTCCGGTGCCGGTGACTCCCCGGGGGAGGTGCTCCGCGACATTCCCCTGCCGCCGTACGTGACAGGCGAGGACACCCAGTTCGCGGTGCGGGCGGTGGTGGTGCACGCGCCCCGGCGGTGGTCCGGCGGCGTGGTCTGCCGAAACGACGCCAGCCCGCACCCGTGCCGACTGCACCGCTGGGGCACCCGGGTGCTGGCACTGCGCGGGCTGCGGGCCGCCGAGATCGCCGCGCTGATCGAGCGTGGTGACCCGACCGCCGTGGTTCCCCCACCGGATCGTCCGGCCTGACGCGGCCGGGGGCGCGGTGCGCCCCCGGCCACCGGTCAGCAGGTGATTGGCTTGACCCAGGAGCACTCCACGCCCTCCGGAGTGCGTGGCGTGTCCGGCACCTCCTGCGGCGCCACCCGCGCGGCGGCCGTACCGTTCGCGTCGTAGCCGGCCAACGCCACGGCGATCTGGTCCTCCAGCGTCTTGACGGACGCGGTCAAGTAGTTGTTCAGCAGGATGGAGAACGCCAGCAGCCGGCCGTCGGCGCTGGTCACATAGCCGGACAGCCCGGAGACCCCGGTCAGGCTGCCGGTCTTGGCGTGCACGTTGCCCGCCGCCGGCGTGCCGGCCATCCGGCTGCGCAGCGTGCCGCCGACGAACCGGTCGGGTTGCCCGGCGATCGGCAGCGCCGCGTACCAGGTGGTGAACCAGGGTTCGGCCCGGACGGCGGCCAGCAGGTCGACGAACTCCGTCGCCGGTACCAGGTTGCGCCGGGACAGCCCGGAGCCGTCGCGCTGGCGCAGCGTGCCGGTGTCCATCCCGGTGTCGGCCACGTACTCGCTGATCGCGGTCAGCCCGGCCGACCAGGTGCCCGAACCGGAGAGCACCCGCCCGACCTCCTTGGTCAACACCTCGGCGTGCCCGTTGTTGGAGAGCTTGAGGAACGGCGTCATCAGCTCGCCGAGGCTCATCGAGTCGTGCCGGGCCACCTGGTGGGCGGCCTCCGGGGTGGATTGGCCGAGCACGGTTCGACCGAGCACCCGCACGCCGTGCCGGCGCAGTGCCGCCCGGAACACGTCGGCCGCGTAGCCGGTGGGCTCCCAGACCGTCACCCAGTCGCTGGCCGGCTCGTCGCCGATCGCGATCTGGCCGCTCACCACGATGGTGTTGCTGCCGTGCTCGCGTTCGATCGAGATCGAGGTCTCACCCGTGGCGACCGTCTCGGCGCGGTTGTCGATCCGGACGTACCCGGTTGGTGGGGTGGTGTTGACCACCGCAGGAGCGCCGGCCCGGTCCGCCGGTGCGGCGTGCACGATCACGGTGCCCGCGTCGTAGTCGGTGTCCGGCGCGACGGTCAGCGCGGAGACCTGGGCGGCGTAGTAGTAGGGCTCGTCGTCCCAGGTCCAGTCGGGGCCGAGCCGGGTCCGGTCGTAACGGGTGTCGTCGGCGATCAGGTTGCCGGTCACCACCCGGACGCCGTCGGCCGCGACCTGCGCGGCGAGCGCGTCGTAGTCGGCCGCGAGCATTGTCGGGTCCCCGCCGCCGCGCAGGTAGAGATTGCCGGAGAGCAGCCCGCCGCGACGCTTGCCGGTGGTGCGTACGTCGGTGCCGAAGCGGTGCCCCTCGCCGAGCAGCTCCAGGGCGGCGGTGGAGGTCAGCAGCTTGGTGTTGGAGGCCGGGATCAGCCGCCGGTCCCCGTTGCGGTCGTAGAGGGTCTGTCCCGTGCTGGTGTCGACCACGACCACCGACGCCTGCGCGCCATTCAGCCGTGGGTCGGCGAGGATCGTGTCGATGGCCGCGCGCAGGCGGGTCGTCGCGGGGGTGGGCGACTCGGCGGTGGCTGGCGCGCCGGCCGCGGCCGCGGTGGCGACGAGCGCGACCAACGCGAGGACCCGGGGAAAGAGACGGCGATGCATGCGCTGATGCTGCCACGAAGATATTCGCCAGAAAAGGGCCTCGCGCGAAGGTTATTACCGAACGCGTTGCGCTAGACCTGGATTTCCGCTGCGGCTGGCGACCGCCAGGGACGGGCGCCGAGAAGAAGTCCGGGACAATTCGGGCGGCTCGGTGCGCGAATCGTGGCCTGTGACCGGTGCGACGGTCCGGGGCGGGCAGAGGGGCGACCCGTGCGGCGTTGTGCTCGTCGTGGACACCCACTCCGTCGACGTCGTGGTGATCGGGGCCGGCCAGGCCGGCCTGAGCGCGGGCTACCACCTGCGTCGTACCGGCTTCACCCCGGGCGCCGGCTTCGTCATCCTCGACGGTGACGACGGCCCCGGCGGGGCCTGGCAGCACCGCTGGCCGACCCTGCTGCTGGACCGGGTGCACGGCATCCACGACCTGCCCGGCTGGCCCTTCCCTCCCGGCGACCCGCAGCGGCCGGCGGCTGAGCAGGTCAGCGCGTACTTCGCGGGGTACGAGCGAGCGTTCGAGCTGCCGGTACGGCGGCCGGTGCGGGTCCGCGCCGTGCGCTCCCGTCCGGACGGGCGGTTGGACGTGCGCACCGACGGCGACCAGTGGACCGCGCGGGCCCTCATCAACGCGACCGGCACCTGGACCCGGCCGTTCTGGCCGCACTACCCGGGTCGGTCCTCCTTCCGTGGCCGGCAGCTGCACACCGCCGACTACCGGGGCCCGGACGAGTTCGCCGGCCGCCGGGTGGTGGTGGTCGGCGGCGGCACCTCCGCTGTGCAGCTGCTCGCCGAGGTCTCCACCGTCGCGGCCGCCACCACCTGGGTCACCCGACGGCCGCCGGAGTTCCGCGACGAGAAGTTCGACACCGAGCTGGGCCGGGCCGCGGTCGCCCGGGTGGACGAGGCGGTACGGGCCGGACGTCCGCCGGGCAGCGTGGTGGGCGTGACCGGGCTGCCGGTCACCCCGGAGACACGACGGCTGCGCGAGCGCGGCGTCCTCGACCGGCTACCCGTCTTCGACCGGATCACGCCCGACGGGGTGGCCTGGGCGGACGGGCGGTTCGTGCCTGCGGACGTGATTCTCTGGTGCACCGGCTTCCGCGCGGCGCTCGACCATCTCGCCCCGCTGGGGCTGCGCGGGCCGGGCGGCGGTATCACGATGGACGGCACCCGCGTGGTCGCTGACGAGCGGATTCACCTGGTCGGGTACGGCCCGTCGGCGAGCACGATCGGAGCGAACCGGGCCGGCCGCGCGGCGGTCAACGAGATCCGCGCGTTGCTCGCACCAACCCACGCTCTCGACTGATCCGCCTCTATTTGACGGATCGCCGGGCACGGGGCAACGTAGGCGGTGACGGGGCCCGTCAGCTGCCCCGACGCGATGCGACGGCGACGACCGTTCGCCCCTCCTGTCGCCTCCCACGTGTGCTCGTACGCGGACCGATTGTCCGGTCTGTGCGGTAACCGACCGCGAGCCGAGAATCCACGAGGAGTACCGCCAATGCTCACCATGACCGACAATGCCGTGCTCGTCATCCGCGACCTCGCCAACCAACAGGACGTCGCCGAGGACGGCGGGGTGCGTATCGCCGCCGACGCCGAGGCCGGATCGCTCACCGTGGAACTGGTGCCCGAGCCGGTGGAGGGCGACCATGTGGTCGACAACCAGGGCGCCCGGATCTTCCTCGACGAGGACGCCGTCGAGCTTCTCGGCGACGCCTCGGTGGATGCCACCGTCGACGACGAGGGCATCATCCAGTTCGGCTTCACCGAGAAGGCGTAGCGAGGCTCAGCCGGCCCGGCGACTCGCACCGCCGCGCGACTGCCGCAGCGACCGCCCCCGCTGCGGCGGCTCCGGCCCGGAATGCCACCCCGGGGCGGCGTCGCCGCGCGGGTGCAGCAGCGCGGTCAGCACGTGCGCCAGATGGTGCGACGTGCTCCAGGCCGCCCAGTTGGCGGCCGAGCCGGCGCCGGCGCCCCGGCGGGCCCGGCGTAGCAGCTCATGGTCACCCCAGGAGAAGGCCGCGCCGGTGCGCGGCCAGTGCGGCGCCGCGACCAACGTGCGGCACAGGTCGGCGAACCGGTCGTCGCCCCGCCCGCCCCGCCGCGACCAGCGGTAGACCCACCAACTGCCGTCGGCCGTGTACCGCACGGTGGGCAACCGGTCGCCCGGGTCACCGGTGCCGGGTACGGCCGGACCGACGCCGTAGTCGCCGTAGTCGATCCCGGCGTCGGCCAGCCGCTGCCAGAGCCGCCAGTCCCAGCGGTCCAGCCGAACCGGCTCGTCGGTCGGTAGCCGGGACAGCGTCGCCGGCATGCCGCCGGCGGCCACCGTCACCGACCGCCAGGCGTGCCGACGGGCCCAGTCCAGCAGTCGGCGTACCCGGGGCTCGGCC
Source organism: Micromonospora sp. CV4 (assembly GCF_003667455.1). Taxonomy (NCBI): domain Bacteria; kingdom Bacillati; phylum Actinomycetota; class Actinomycetes; order Micromonosporales; family Micromonosporaceae; genus Micromonospora; species Micromonospora sp. CV4. Next base: position 5,925 of record NZ_RCVI01000140.1, read on the forward strand.
AGCCGTACGTCCGCCGCGCAGCACACGTCCCCCGCGTCGACCAGCAGGTCGCACTCCTCCGGGGCCAGGCGGGTGAACCGCCAGATCCGCTCGACGGCGGCGGTGCTCTCGTCCGGCCCGGCCCGGTCCTGCCCGGCGCGCAGCCGGACCAGCGCCCGCCGGGCGTACGCCCGCGCCGCCGCGCCGTGCGCGACCAGCCGGCGGTCGCTCTCCGCGAGCCCGATCACCGGCACCAGCGGTACGCCCCAGCGGGCCAGTTCCGTGTCGGGTGCATCGGGCAGGGCGCTGACGTCGACGGCGGGCAGCAGCCCGACCGGTAGCCGGCGCAGAACATCCACCGTGGCGCGATCGGCCGCACCGACCTCCAGGATCGGGGCGACCATCGGGGCGGCCGCGGGGTCGAGGTGAGTCAGGGCGTCCAGTTCGCCGCGACGGCTGGCGAGGATGGGGCGGTAGACCGGTTCCGCCGCCCGGCCCTCGTGGGCGGGCACCATACTTCAATCTAGCCAGGCATGCGCATGTGTCACAGGCCGTCGAGCCGGAATTCGGCTGCCCGGCTGTCGGCTCGGCGACTACGCTCTTCCGATGCTCGCGCCAGCTCACCGCTACCGGTCCGACGACGAGGACAGCGGCCGCTGGGCCGGCTTCCCGTTCCGGGGCGGCGACATCGTGATCAGCACCCGATCCAAGAGCGGCACCACCTGGATGCAGATGATCTGCGCGCTGCTCGTGCTCGGTACGCCGGACCTGCCGGCGCCGCTGACCGACTTGTCACCGTGGCTGGACTGGCTGGTCGAGCCGCGGGACGAGGTGTACCGCCGGCTGGCCGCCCAGTCGCATCGGCGGTTCATCAAGACGCACACGCCGCTGGACGGGGTGCCGCTCGACCCTCGGGTGCACTACGTGGTGGTGGCCCGGCACCCGCTGGACATGGCGGTCTCGCTCTACCACCAGGCCGGCAACCTGGACCGGATGCGGCTCAGCGAGCTGATCGGCCGTCCCGCCCCGGCGGGACCGCCGCGAGCGCGCGTGCCGCTGGGGCAGTGGCTGTCGACCTGGGTCGACCGGGAGGCGGATCCGCGCGCCGAGCTGGACTCGCTGCCTGGGGTGCTCCTGCATCTGAGCGACGCCTGGGCCCGCCGGCATGAGCCGAACGTCGAGCTCGTGCACTACGACGATCTGCGGGCCGATTTGGGCGGCCAGATGCGCCGGCTCGCCGGCCGGTGGGGCCTTGAGGTGCCTTCCGAGCGCTGGCCCGATCTGGTCGAGGCGGCGACCTTCGGCCGGATGCGGGAGCGCGCCGACCAGCTCGCACCGGACACGCTCGGTGTGCTGCGCGACCGCCGGGCCTTCTTCCGTTCTGGCGGCTCGGGGCAGGGACAGGACCTGTTGGACGCGGCCGCGCTGGCCCGTTACCGGGCGCGAACCGCGGCGCTCGCGCCACCCGACCTGCTCGCCTGGTTGCACCGCAGCGGCTGACCTCGACGTGGATGAGCAGCGGGGCGCGCAGACGAGCGCACGGCGCCGCTTCGACCGTGGTCGGAACGTCGCCGCGCTCTGGCCGTCTCCCACCACCGCAGCCGTTCGGCGGTACGCCAGCGGGGACCTGGCTCGACCGGCCGCTCGCACCGGTCAGGGATGTCGATCCCCGGCCGGCACAAATCCAAACCTGCCGAACGTGGGGAATTCCACCATCTGCGAGTCCCGGCGTGACGCGCCGCCGAACGGGGTATGAGCCCGGCATGGAGCATTTCACGATCGCGACCGTCGCCGAGAAGAGCCCGGACTTCCGGCGGGTGCTGTGGACGGGTGAGCACACCCAGTTGGTCATCATGACCATTCCGCCGGGCGGCGAGATCGGCGAGGAGGTGCACGAGGGCATCGACCAGATCCTGACCTTCGTCAGCGGCACCGGCGAGGCCCGGGTCGCCGGCGAGAAGCGGGAGGTCGTCTCGGGTGACCTCGTCGTGGTGCCGGCCGGCACCAGGCACAACTTCGTCAACACCGGCCCCAACCCGTTGGTCCTCTACACGGTCTACGGCCCGCCGGAGCACGCCGACCAGGCCGTGCACCGGACCAAGGAGGAGGCCGACGCGGCAGAGGAGGCCGGCGAGGACGAGCCACCCGCCGCCGCCTGACGCGACGACGGTCTGTTCCGGGCTGATCCGGGTACCCGCGGCGGGTGGAGCAGCAGCCGGCGATCTCCGACTACGGATTCCTGTCCGACTCCCGCTCCGGTGCGCTGGTCGGCAAGGACGGTTCGATCGACTGGTGGTGTCCGCCCCGATTCGACGGCGCCTCCGTGTTCGGGCGGCTGCTCGACCCGCGCGGCGGACACTTCCGGTTGGCCCCGGTGGGCGTGGGCGGGCAGGGCTACCGCGTGGAGCGCTCGTACCGGCCGGACACGCTGGTGTTGCGCACGGTGCACCACACCCCGCACGGCAGCGTGGCGGTCACCGACGCGCTCGCCGCCGAATTCGGCGCCCGCGCCCACGAGCTCGGCATCAGATCACCCGCCGTCCTGATCCGGGTGGTCGAGGGGCTGTCGGGGCGGGTTCGGATGGCGCTGGACTTCGCACCCCGCCCGGAGTACGGCCTGCTCACCCCGTACCTGCACGAGCAGCCGGACGGTGGGATCGTGGCCGCGGCGGGCCCGGTGACACTGTTGCTGCGTTGTGCGGAACTTCCGCTGCGGGCCGGCCGGGACCGGGTGACCCACGAGTTCGAGGTCTCCGCCGGCCAGGTGATCGGGATGGACGTGGCGTACGGCACGACGTACGGCGCCCCACCGGCCCGACTGGACCCGGTGGCCGCGCTCGCCGACACGGCACTGGCGTGGGAGGCGTACCGGGAGCCGCACCAGTATCCGGGCCGGTACCCCGAGCTGGTCCGGCCCAGCGCGACCGTGCTGACCGGTCTCACCTACGCCCGCAGTGGCGCGATCACCGCCGCGCTGACGACGTCCCTGCCGGAGCAGATCGGCGGCGACCGGAACTACGACTACCGCTTCGCCTGGTTGCGGGACTTCTCGATGACCATGCGCGCGCTCTGGGTTGCGGCCTGTCCGCACGAGGCGTCCCGCCTGTTCGCCTGGGTGTCCCGTTCGATCGGCCGCATCGGTGACGAGCCGGTGCCGGTGCTGTTCGGGCTGGAGGGCGAGCGTGACCTTACCGAGCACGACTGCGAGCAGCTGAGCGGCTACGCCGGCAGCCGGCCGGTCCGGCTCGGCAACGACGCCTGGAAACAGCGGCAGCTCGATGTGCCGGGCGAGGTGATGTCGGCGGTCTGGCGGCTGCGCGACTACCTGGGTGGGACGTTCGACGGGGAGCTGCGCGAGATGGTGCTCGGGCTCACCGAGCAGGTCGCGAGCACCTGGCATCTGCCCGACCGGGGAATGTGGGAGGCCCGCGACGGGGACAAGCACTACCTCTCCTCCAAGGTGCTCTGCTGGCTGACCATGGACCGGGCGGTGCGCCTCGCCGACCGGCTCGGCGAGCGGGCCGAACCGGACCGCTGGGCCCGGATCCGCGACGAGATCCGCGGCGAGGTGCTCCGCCAGGGCTGGAACGAGCGGCTCGGCGCGTTCACCGGCGCGTTCGGTTCAGTCGAGCTGGACGCCTCGGCGCTCTTTCTGCCGGTGGTGCACTTCCTGCCGGCCGACGACCCGCGGATGCGTTCCACCATCGAGGTGGTGGAGCGGGAGTTGGGCACCGACGACGGGCTGGTGCGTCGCTGGTCGACCGACCCGGCCGGCTTCGTGCTCTGCTCGTTCTGGCTGGTGGAGTGCCTCGCCATGGCCGGCGAGCGGAGCCGGGCCGAGGCGCTGTTCGAGCGGGTGGTCGGGCAGGCCAACGACGTGGGCCTGTTCAGCGAGCAGATCGACCTGAGCACCGGGGCGCAGCTCGGGAACACCCCGCAGGCGCTGTCGCACATCGGCCTGATCAACGCGGCCTGGCGGCTCACCGAGCCGTACAGCTTCTGACCCCGACTGCGCCGACCGGTGAATCCTGCAACAGACCTGCAAGCGCCAGGCATTGACGCTAATGCATGCACAGTCCTAGCCTCGAAGAGACGGGAAAGCCCTTTCCCACGGCTTTGATCCCGCTTCACCCCGCTCCGGAACCGGGCATCCGACGGGGGCGCACCGATCCCGAGTCAGGGCAGCACGCCGTGCCGGCACGTCCCCGTACGGACGGCCGTGGGATCGCCACCACACGCGTCAAGGAGGACAACTGTGCAGAAGAGACGACTCCCCGGCCGACGACCACTGCTGCTCACGGTGGGCGCCGGCGCGACCGTGGCCGCCCTCGCGGTCGGCATGACCTCGGCCTTCGCGGCCACCGTCTTCACCGACGACTTCAACGACGGCAACACCTCCGGCTGGTCCAAGTCCGGCGGCACCTGGACCGTCGACGGCTCCGGCGTGCTCAACCAGTCCAACGCCGGCAGTTCGCTGGCCCGGCAGTTCGCCGGCCAGACCAGCTGGACCAACTACTCCGTGCAGGCCCGGGTCCGGCCGGTCAGCTTCGGCTCGTCCAGCTCCCTGGTCGGGCTGGCGGCCAGGTCCAGCAGCAGCACCAAGATGTACCGGCTGGCCCTGCTCGGCTCCGGCCGGGCCGAACTCCAGGCCGTCAACGGCAGCAGCATCACGTCCATCGGCTCCGCGTCACTGGGCATCGGCACCGGCAGTTGGTACACGCTGCGCATCGAAGCCAGCGGCAGCACCATCCGCGGGTTCGTCAACGGCGCCCAGATCGCGGCCGGCAGCAACAGCCTGGTCGGCGCCGGCCGGATCGGCCTGGTCACCGCGTACGCCAGCGGCAGCTTCGACGACGTCGCGGTCGACTCGGCCGGCGGCGGCACCCCGACCACGCCGCCGCCGCCCACCACGCCGGGACCGACCAACCCGCCGCCAGCGGGCTGGCCCACGCCCACCGGCAGCCAGAAGGTGGACGCGACGATCCCGGTCTCCGGCACCCTCGACGGCGGGCTCAAGCGTTACTACGGCATCGGCGACGGGGGCCAGAGCGAGAGCCAGGACCCGATGTTCGAGCTGGCCGCCGGGGCCACCCTGCGGAACGTGATCATCGGTGCGCCGGCCGGCGACGGCGTGCACTGCGAGGGCAACTGCACCCTGATCAACGTCTGGTGGGAGGACGTGGGCGAGGACGCCGCCACCTTCCGCGGCGGCACCACGTACACGGTCGACGGCGGCGGCGCCCGCTCGGCCAGCGACAAGGTCTTCCAGCACAACGGCTCCGGCACCGTGTACATCAAGAACTTCCGGGTGGAGAACGCCGGCAAGCTCTACCGGGCCTGCGGCAACTGCTCCACCTCGTACCAGCGGCACGTGGTGATCGACAACGTGATCGTCCGGGACACCGACGCGATCGCCGGCATCAACACCAACTGGGGCGACACCGCCCGGTTCAGCCGGATCACCATCGTCGATGACCCGGACCGCGACACCTCGATCTGCGTCAAGTACCGCGGCGTGCCGAAGGGCAGCGAACCGGTCGAGATCGGGGAGGGCGCCGACGGCGTCAACTGCCTCTACGCACCGTCCGACATCACCTACCAGTAGGCCGGCACGACGGCGCCCCGCGGACCGCACGGCCCGCGGGGCGCCCGCCGGCTCAGGCCAGCACGGGTACGCCGGAGACGTCGACGGTCTCCGGATACTTCAGTCCGGCGCCGGTGTTGAGCACCACCACCCGCTCACCTGCCCGGATCCAACCACCGGCGCGCAACTGGCGCGCCGCGGTCAGGCAGGCGGCCCCCTCCGGGCAGAGCAGCAACCCCTCCCGGGTGGCGAAGTCCCGCAGGTCGGCCAGGATGTCCGCGTCGTCGACGGCGACCGCGGTGCCGGCCGAGGCCCGCAACGCGGCCAGGATCAGCTCGTCGCCCAGCGGCGCCGGCACGGTGATGCCGAACGCCACGGTGTGCGCGTCGGCCCACGGCTCGGCCCGCTCCTCGCCGGCGGCGAAGGCCCGCACGATCGGCGCGCAGCCGGTCGACTGGACCGCCACCAGCCGCGGCAGCTTGTCGCCGATCCAACCCAGGTCGCGCAGCTCGTGCATCGCCTTCTGGATGCCGATCAGCCCGACACCGCCGCCCGTCGGGTAGATGATCACATCGGGCGTCCGCCAGCCGAGCTGCTCGACGATCTCGTACCCCATCGTCTTCTTGCCCTCCAGCCGGTAGGGCTCACGCAGCGTGCCGGCGTCGAAGATCGCCCCGGCGGACTCCGCGATCAGCTCGGCCACCTTCCGGCCCGCGTCGCTGATCAGCCCGTCGACCAGGCGCAGGTCGGCCCCGGCCGCCACGCACTCCCGCCGGCAGATGCTCGGCGCGGCCAACGGCATGACGATGGTGGCCCCCATCCCGGCCCGCGCCGCGTACGTCGCCCACGCCGATCCGGCGTTGCCGTTGGTGGGCATCGCGATCCGCTCGACACCCAGCTCGCGCGCCCGGCTCACGCCCACCGCGGCGCCGCGCGCCTTGAACGAGCCGGTCGGAATCAGCCCCTCGTCCTTGACCATCAGGTCGTCGATGCCGATCTCCGCGCCGTACGCCGGGGCGCGCAGCAGCGGCGTCCAGCCCTCGCCGAGGGTGGTGACGTGTCGGGGGTCGGCGACCGGGAGCAGCTCCCGGTAGCGCCACAGGTCGGCCGGGCGCAGTGGGAAGTGCTCCGGGGTGACCGCCTTCGCCACCGCCGCCAGGTCGTAGCGGGCCAGCAGCGGGGAGCCGCACCCGCACAGGTTGTGCAACTGGTCGGCGGCGTACTCCCGGCCGCAGCGCGGGCAGTCCAGATGGGTCAGGTACACGTCGCTCCTCGCCGTCAGACCGCGTCGATGCTGAGCCAGCGCCGGCTGCGCCTGCCCGGCTCGTAGACCGAGTCCAGCCGCTTGGCGACCACGCCGGGCAGGCCCTGCTCCCGCCCGGTGCGCAGGGCCTCGTCGCCGGCGCCGGGGAACCACGGCGGAGTCTGCCAGTGCGTACCGGTCAGCGCCAGCCCGTCGAGCAGCTCCCGGCGTTGCGCGTACGGCACGTCCACGCTGCTCACGCCCTCCAGCCAGAGCAGGTCGACGAGCAGGTACTGGGCACCCGCCGGGACCCGGCCGCTGGACGGGCGCGCGGGGCGGACCCGGCCGGCGGTGTCGATGCGGACCAGCACACCGTCCAGCACCGCCTCGGTCGGTGCCAGCGTCTCGGCCAGCGCGCGCAGCCACGGGTATCCGCCGGTGATCTCCTCGTCGGTCTCCGAGAGCAGCCGCAGCCGGCCGCCGGAGACGTACGCCATCGCCCGGACCCCGTCCCAGCGCAGCTCGTACCCCCACTCGGCCCGGTCCCGGGGGAGCCCCGCGGCCGGCGTGGCGTGCATCGGGCGGACCAGGTCCGGCATCGGCGTCCAGCCGGGCGGGGCCGGGTCGGTACGCCGGACCATCCAGTCCTTGCCGCCGGTGGCGAACAGCACGTACCGCCCGGCGGTCCGCTCGCCGGCGAGGGTCACGATGACCTCGTCGTCGCGCCACTTCTCCGCGCGGTAGGTGCCCCGGTCGTGGATGACCATCCGGCCGCCGCCGTACTCCCCGGCGGGGATCTCGCCGTGGAAGTCGAGGTACTCCATCGGGTGGTCCTCGGTGTGCACCGCGAGGTGGTTGCGGCTGGGGTCGCGGGGCAGGCCGCGGGGCACCGCCCAGGACGCCAGGACCCCCTCGTGCTCGAGCCGCAGGTCCCAGTGCAGGCTGCGGGCATGGTGCTGCTGGATCACGAAGCGGCCCGTGCCGTCGCCCGCGGCGGCCCCGGCCGGGGCTCGCTCCGGCACCGGCTCCGGTGTCCGGGCCGCGTCCCGCTTGCGCCGGTACTCCTCCAGCCGGTCCGCCACACCCGCATTCTCCGGCAAACCGAACCGGCGCGCTGGGCACCCGCGTGTCCGGTTCGGTCGCATGGCGGGTACGCAGCGGGGTAGAACGGTCCTCATGGACCACAGCGACCAGCCCACCGCACTGCTCCCCGGCGACGTGCGGATGCCCCTGCTCGGTTTCGGCACCTGGAAGGCCACCGGCCAGGCCGGCTACGACTCGGTGCTGGCCGCGCTCGACACCGGCTACCGGCATCTCGACACCGCCACCCTGTACGGCAACGAGCGGGAGGTCGGCCGGGCGGTCCAGGAGAGCGGACTGCGCCGGGAGGACGTCTTCATCACCACCAAGGTCCCGCCGGACCGGGTGGGTCGGGAGCGGGAGACGCTGGAGGCCAGTCTGGAGGCGCTCGGCGTCGACCAGGTGGATCTCTGGTTGATCCACTGGCCGCCGTCCGCCACCGACAGCATCCCGATGTGGCGGGAACTGCTGGCCGCCCGGGACGACAACCTGACCCGGGCGGTGGGGGTCAGCAACTACAGCACGGCCCAGATGGACGAGCTGATCCAGTCGACCGAGGAGAATCCGGCGGTCAACCAGATCCGGTGGGGCCCGATGTTGTACGACCGGCAGCGGCACGCCGAGCACCGCGACCGGGGCGTGGTGCTGGAGGGGTACAGCCCGTTCAAGACCACCGACCTGAGCAATCCCGTACTGACCGGGATCGCCGGCGCGCACGGCGTCTCGCCGGCGCAGGTGGTGCTCCGCTGGCACATCGATCACGAGATCGTGGTGATCCCGAAGTCGGTGACCCCGGAGCGGATCAGCGCCAACTTCGACGTCTTCCACTTCTCTCTGACGGCGGAGGAGATGCGCGAGATCGACGCCCTGGGCAACGCCTGACGAGGCGCCGTCCTGCCAAATTCCTTCAGCGGCCGGCGCGGTGATGAAGGGTATCGACATCGACGGTCATGACGGTATAGCGTGCCCGTCATCACGTTCGTCGATCCGTTTCGAACCCGCCGTCGCTGGAGGATCGCCATGGCCCGGTCACCATCCATCCGTCTGCGCCGCCGAGGGATGCTCGCCATCCCCGCCCTGGTGGCCGCCGCGCTGACCACCGTCGTCCGGCCCGCCCCGGCGAGCGCCGCGCCCAAGCCCGAGTGCCTGGCCGACCTGCTCGGTGGGTCCTGATGGCCACCATTCCCTGGCTGGTGGACGTGCTGCGCGCCGCCGGGGTCCAGGTCGTCGTCGAGGGGGACTGGCTCAACCGGATGCGGCCCGGCTCCTTCGACCCGATCGGGGTGCTCTGGCACCACACCGCCTCGACCTCCAGCGCCAGCAACCCCCACCCCGCGCTCGGCATCTGCATCAACGGCCGACCGGACCTGGCCGGCCCGCTCTGCCAGGCCCTCGTCGACTACAACGGCGTCTTCCACGTCATCTCCGCCGGCCGGTGCAACCACGCCGGAGCCAGCGGCGGCAGCGGGCCGATCCCGGCCGGGGACGGCAACACGCTCATGATCGGGTGGGAGATCGACTACAACGGCGTCAACCAGGAGATGACCGCCGCGCAGTACAACGCGTCGATCGCCGCCACCGCCGCCGTGCTCACCAGACTGGGCAGGAACAGCAGCTACGCCCGGGGGCACCGGGAGACCAGCACCACCGGCAAGATCGACCCGTCCTTCATCGACCTGAACGTGATGCGGGCCGACGTGGCCGCCAAGATGACCGGCGGTGGCACCGCATGGTCCTCCACGGTGGACAACACCACCGCCGGCCGCTTCACCGCCAGCGCCAACTGGGGTGTGTCGTCGTACTCCGGCCAGCGGTACGGCGCCGACTACCGGTACGCGGACCCGGTCGCCGCCAGCGACGTCGCCTGGTACCGGTTCAACGTCCCGGCCACCGCCAGCTACCGGGTCGAGGCCTGGTGGCCGGCGAACTCCGGCTACAACAGCGCCGCGCCGTACATCGTCGCGACCACCACCGGCAACCAGACGGTCCGCGTCGACCAACGGATCACCGGCGGGCAGTGGCGGGTCCTCGGCACGTTCACGCTGCCGGCCGGCGACGCCAACCGGGTGGGCGTGAGCCGGTGGAGCAACTCGACCGGCCTGGTCATCGCCGACGCCGTCCGGCTCACCCGGGTCTGACCGGCTCTTGGCTTGATCGACTCGATTTCCAAGAAGTCGGGGTATCCCAGGTGCGAGGATGCCCCGACTTCAAGGAACCCGAGTGGACATCACCGGTGGGGCGTGACCGGGTGGCCACGCCCCACCGTTGGCCGGTCAGGAGCGCGAGCAGGTGACCCCGTTGAGCGTGAAGCTCGTCGGTGACGAGTAGGCCCCGCTCAGCGTGCCCTGATACCCGAAGCTGGCCGTGCCGCCAGGTGCGACTGATCCGTTGTGGCCCACGTTCCGGGCGGTCACCGTGGACCCGCTCTGGCTCACCGTGGCGTTCCAGGCGTTGGTGACCTGCTGCCCGCTCGGCAGGTTGTAGGTCAGCGTCCAGCCGTTCAGCGCGCTGGACCCCCTGTTGGTGATCTGCACGTCGGCCGTGAAGCCGTTGTTCCACGAGTTCGGCGTGTACTTCACCGCGCACCCGGCGCCGCCCGGCGGAGGAGTGGTCGGTGGCGGCGTGGTCGGCGGCGGAGTCGTCGGCGGCGGTGTGGTCGGGTTGCCGCCGCCGTTGACCGCGGCCGAGAACGAGGTCACCGCCAGGCCGACGCCGCCCTGCCAGGGCTCGAAGCCGGCCTGGATGCTGGTCAGGTACCAGGAGTTGGTGATCGCGCCCCGGTTACGGACGTCGTTGATGAAGTCCAGCACGCTGAAGTTCAGGCTGGTGATCGGCGACGGCGCGACGTACGAGATGACGTTGTTGGAGCCGTTGCTGCCCCGCCAGACCTCCCACGTCCGGCCGGCCAGGCTGGCCGTGCCGACCGGTGAACCGATGGGCTGGATCGAGCCCTGCCGGTTGAGCCAGATCATGATCTCCATCTGGTTCACGCCGTCCCGCCGGGGCGTCGGGTCCAGCCAGATGTCGTACGAGGCGTTGTAGGTGGCGCCGCTGACGTACCGGTAGTTGATGCTGCTGGTGGCGCTGCTGATCTGGCTCACCTGGATCGGCAGGTTCGTGCCGGGGGAGCAGTTGGTGTAGTGACAACCGAAGAACACCGACGGGTACGCCGTCGGCGCGCCGTTGGTGGGGCTGCTGCCGTTCTGGGTGGTGATCTCGAAGCCGGTGTCGGTGACGTTGATGCACTGCTGGGCCGTGGTGCCCCAGCGGTTGTTCTGCACCACGTACCGGCCCTGGATGACGGTCGAGCCGTACTGCTCGCAGATCTGGGTGTCGGCGGAGGCGTTGCCGCCGAGTGCCACGGCGACGATCGAGCCGCCGAGCAGCAGGCCGGCGGCGACCAATGCCCGAAGTGGACGTTTCATGACGCTCCTTGACTGCGGCGCGTGCCGGGCGCCGGACGGGTCGGGCGAAGACGGGAGCGCTCCCACGCTCAATGACACATTTACATGCCTGAAACTGCTGCGCAACCGTACGCGTCAAACTGGTGAAATGTGAGGATTGCCACGCCCGCGCCGGACGGCCGTCAGCGGACGTCCAGCTAACCGGTCCGGGCCGCTCAACGACCGGCTCCGGCCGGGCCGATCGGGCCCTGGTGTGCGCCGATAGCGCCGAGTAGCGTGTTGCCTCCAACGCGTGCCGCATCCCCTCCGGAGGCGTACACCACCATGGGTGGCTCCCCCCTGCGCATCCTCGTCGTCGGCGCGGGCATTGCCGGCCTGGCCGTGGCCCGGGCGCTGCGCCTGGCGGGCTTCCGGCCGGACGTCACGGACAAGCTGCCGACGGGGGAGTCCACCGAGACGGGCCTCTACCTGCCGGGCAACGCCGCCCGCGCGCTGCACCGGCTGGGCCTGCACGACCCGGTCCGCCCGCTCGGGCAGGTGATTCACCGGCAGCGCTTCTTCGACGCCGCCGGCGCGCCGCTCTGCGAGGTCGACCTCGACACCCTCTGGGCCGGCGTCGGCGAATGTCGCGCGCTGCCCCGGGCAGACCTGCACCGCGTGCTGCTCAGCGGAGCCGGCGGCGCCGTCCGCCACGGCGCCGAGGTCCGCACCCTGGACCTGCTGCCGGGACGGGTCGGGGTCACCTTCACCGACGGCACCAGCACCGAGTACGACCTGGTCATCGGCGCCGACGGGCCGCGATCCTCGGTCCGCGCCCTGGCCTCCCTCGGCGGGCCGCCCCGCCCGGTCGGGCAGGTCGTCTACCGCGCCGTGCTCCGCGACGGCCCTCCGGTCACCGAGTGGACCGCCCTGCTCGGCCAGCGCTGCGGGTTCCTGATGGTGCCGATCGGCGCCGGTCGGCTGCACCTCTACGCCGACGAGGCCGGCACCGAGGCGCCCGTCGACCCGCTGGCCCGGCTGCGGGAACTCTTCGCCGACTACCGCGGCCCGGTGCCCGAGGTGCTGGCGGCGCTCGACCAGGTACACGTCGGGATCACCGACGAGGTGGAACTGGGCCGCTGGCACCGGGGGCGGGTGCTGCTGGTGGGCGACGCCGCGCACGCCACCGCGCCGACGCTGTCCCAGGGCGCGGCGATGGCGCTGGAGGACGCCGTGGTGCTGGCCGAGTCGCTGCGCGCCGCGGGCAGCGTGGCGGCGGCGCTCGTCGCGTACGAGAGCCGCCGCCGCCCGCGTACCCGATGGGTGCGGGACCGGACCCGGGACCGCAACCGGACCCGGGACGTCCCGCCGGCGCTGCGCGATCCGCTGCTGCGCGGACGTGGCGACCGGATCTTCGGGGAGCACTACCGGCTGCTGGTCGGCCCGCTGTAGATCGTGTCCCGCCACCCCACGCGGCGCTGCGACCTGCCGGGGACTATCCTCCTTGCGGATGACGGCCCGCAGATAACCAGCGTGTGCCGAGCGGGACAACCGAGAACCGGAGGCCACTCGTGACCACCGTCGCACCCAAGCCGGTCGTGACCCGGCCCTGGCCGGTCCGGGAGCCGGTCAAGGGGTCGGCCATCGCGCGGCTGCTGCGTACCACGGACGCGAAGCAGATCGGGATCATGTACATGGTCACCGCGTTCGTGTTCTTCATGATCGGTGGCCTGATGGCCCTGATCATGCGGGCTGAGCTGGCCCAACCCGGGCTGCAGTTCCTGTCGCCCGAGCAGTACAACCAGCTCTTCACGATGCACGGCACGATCATGCTGCTGTTCTTCGCGACGCCGATCGTGTTCGCCTTCGCGAACTACATCGTGCCGATCCAGATCGGCGCGCCCGACGTCTCCTTCCCGCGGCTGAACAGCTTCGCCTACTGGCTGTACCTGTTCGGCGGCACGATGGCGACCGCCGGTTTCATCACCCCGGGTGGGGCCGCCGACTTCGGCTGGTTCGCGTACGCGCCGCTGAGCAGCGTCGAGCACTCGCCGGGTGTCGGCGCCAACATGTGGATCATGGGTCTGGCCATCTCCGGCCTGGGCACCATCCTCGGCGCCGTGAACATGATCACCACCGTGCTGACGCTGCGCGCGCCCGGCATGACGATGTTCCGGATGCCGATCTTCACGTGGAACATCCTGGTCACCAGCCTTCTGGTGATCCTGGTCTTCCCGCTGCTGGCCGCCGCGCTCTTCGCGCTCGCCGCGGACCGCATCCTCGGCGCCCACGTGTACGACCCGGCGACCGGCGGACCGATGCTCTGGCAGCATCTGTTCTGGTTCTTCGGGCACCCCGAGGTCTACATCGTCGCGCTGCCGTTCTTCGGCATCATCAGCGAGGTCATTCCGGTCTTCTCCCGCAAGCCGATCTTCGGCTACAAGGGTCTGGTCGCCGCGACCGTCGCGATCGCCGCGCTCTCGATGAGCGTCTGGGCGCACCACATGTTCGCCACCGGCCAGGTGCTGCTGCCGTTCTTCAGCTTCCTGAGCTACCTGATCGCCGTGCCCACCGGTATGAAGTTCTTCAACTGGATCGGCACCATGTGGCGGGGCCAGATCAGCTTCGAGACGCCCATGCTCTGGGCGGTCGGCTTCCTGGTCACCTTCCTCTTCGGTGGTCTCACCGGTGTGCTGCTGGCCAGCCCGCCGATCGACTTCCACGTGTCGGACTCGTACTTCGTGGTGGCGCACTTCCACTACGTGCTGTTCGGCACCATCGTGTTCGCGGTCTTCGCCGGCATCTACTTCTGGTTCCCGAAGATGTTCGGGCGGATGCTCGACGAGCGCCTGGGCAAGGTCCACTTCTGGCTGACCATGATCGGCTTCCACACCACGTTCCTGGTGCAGCACTGGCTGGGCAACGAGGGCATGCCGCGCCGGTACGCCGACTACCTGCCCAGCGACGGCTTCACCACGCTGAACGTGATCTCCACCATCGGCGCGTTCATCACCGGTATCTCCACGCTGCCGTTCATCTACAACTGCTGGAAGTCGTACAAGACCGGCCCCGTGGTCGAAGTGAACGACCCGTGGGGTCACGGCAACTCGCTGGAGTGGGCGACGAGCAGCCCGCCGCCGCTGCGCAACTTCGACCGGATGCCCCGCATCCGCTCGGAGCGGCCGGCGTTCGACGCGAAGTTCCCGGAGCTGGCCGCCGGCGGCCAGAGCCTGGCCGGCCCGCCGGAGGGTGGGTCCAAGCCGCTCACCAGCGAGTCCGACGGCGGTGCCAGCTACCGCGAGGACACCGCCAGCGACATCGACCGGCACTGACGCTCAAACAGCAGCAGTACGACGGGCGCCGCCCCCGGATCATCGGGAGCGGCGCCCGTCGCCATGTCCGTCCCTGGTCAACTCGGCCTCGCCTCGTCCGGACCCGGCGCGCCCGGCTCCCGGCCTGCCTGGCTCGGCCTGCCTGCCTGCCTGCCTCGGCCCTGCCCGGCCCTGCTCGGCCCTGCTCGGCCCTGCTCGGCCCTGCTCGGCCCTGCTCGGCCCTGCTCGGCCCTGCTCGGCCCTGCTCGGCCCTGCTCGGCCCTGCTCGGCCCTGCCCGGTCCTGCCCGGTCCTGCCCGGTCCTGCTCGGCCCTGCCCGGCCCTGCTCGGCCCTGCCCGGCCCTGCTCGGCCCTGCCCGGTCCTGCTCGGCCTGCTCGGCTCGGCGTCGGCTAGACACGCCCTACTCGAGTTCCTCCCCGGCTCGTCCGACCACCTGTCGCAGTAGAGCGTGATACCTCTGAGGCATAAATATGACTCAGAGGTATCGCGCTCTTGAGTGCATGCCGCCCGGACGCATGCCGGAACGGCTGGAGGAATCACCGCCACATCGGCGTGGGTCATGTTGACCAGCGGCTGCGCCAGGATTAGCGCCCGCCACCAGGCCCAGCGCCGGAGCAGTCGTAGCTTCGAGCCGAGGGCGGCGGCCGGTGGCCGTCAGGTGTCGGCAGTCGGCAGTCGGCAGTCAGCGGGCAGCGGGAGTGAGGTCGGCCTCGACGGGCGGGGGCAGGGTGGCCGCGTCCGCGGTTCGGCGTCGACGTAGCTCGATCGGGAGGACCACCAGGGTCACCAGCGCGCCCAGCGCACCGGTCACCACGAAGCCCCAGAGCGGGGCGCTGGCATCGATGACCGCACCGGCGAGCGGCGCGCCGACCGCGATGCCCACGGTGACCGCGGATCCGTGCAGGCCCATCGCCTCCCCGCGTACCTCGGCCGGGGCCAGGCGGCTGACCGCGTCGGAGGAGGCCGCGATGGTCGGCGCGCAGAGCGCCCCGGCCGGGATCAGCGCCAGGCAGAGCAGCCACCAGTGGGCACCGCCCAGCCCGACCGGAATGGTGCAGAGGCCGAGCGCCGCCGTCAGCACCAGCGGGGAGACCGAGCGGTGCACCGCACCGTAGGCGAAGCCACCGATCAGCGAGGCGACCGCCCAGCCGGCCAGGACCGCGCCGGTCCAGCCGACCTCACCACTCTCCCGGAGTACGGCGACCACCGCCACGTCGGTGCCGCCGAGCACGAGGGTCGCGGCGGCGCTGACGGCCAGGACAGCGAGCAGCCGGGGGGTCAGCCACTCCCGACGGGGCACCTTGCGTCGTGGGCCGGTGGGCTCGGCGGCGCCGCGGGTCGGTGGATTGAGCAGCCACAGCGCGATCCCGGCGGCGACGATGCCGGCGCCGACCAGGTAGAGGGTGGTCCGCGCGGAGATCGCGGTGACCAGGGCCACCGCCAGCGCCGGGCCGACCATGAAGGACAGCTCCACCGACATCGAGTCCAGCGCGTACGCCGGGCGGCGCCGGTCCTCCGGGACCAGCGCGGCGATGGACTGCCGGACCACCGAGAAGATCGGTAGGGCCAGCGAGCCGGCGACGAAGGCGGCCGGCAGCAGCAGCGCGTACGGCAGCGACGGCGCAGTGACCCAGAACACCGCCTCGGCGATCCCGGTGAGCACCAGGACCGGGCGCAGGCCACGCCGGTCCACCAGCCGGCCGAGCAACGGGCCACCGATCGCCGCGCCCACCGTGATGGCCGCGCCGACCAGGCCGGCCGCCCCGTAGCCCCGATCGAGGTCGAGCACCACGTGGAAAGTCAGCGTCACCCCGGTGGCGGTGAGCGGGATCCGGGCGAGGACGGCTACGAGCAGCAGCGACCGCAGGCCGGGCAGAGCAAGCGCTTCCCGGTAAGGCTTCATGTTCACGTGGGTCCGTACCTCCGGCGACATCCTCGACCGGCGGCGGACCGATGACCAACCAATTATCGCCTCATGCGGCCCTGATCACAGGTTGACCGTGCAGGGTCACCCCCGCGCCGTCCATCGCCCGCAGCGCCACGTCGGTGGTGTCCGGAGCGACCGCCGCCGTCAGTTCGAGCAGCACGGTGGTGGCGAAGCCCTCCCGGGCGGCGTCCAGCGCGGTCGCCCGGACGCAGTGGTCGGTGGCGATGCCGACCAGGTCGACCCGGTCCACGTCGTGCCGGCGCAGCCAGTCGGCCAGGCACTCGCCGTCGTCGGCATGCCCCTCGAAGCCGGAGTACGCCGCCGCGTGCTCGCCCTTGTGAAAGATCGCCTCGACCCGCTCGGTCTCCAGGTCGGGGTGGAACTCCGAGCCGCTGGTGCCGACCACACAGTGCCGGGGCCAGGACTCCACGAAGTCCGGCGGATCGCCGAAGTGCGGGCCCGGGTCGATGTGGTAGTCCTTGGTCGCGACCACGTGCGCCCACCGGTCCGGCTCGGCGGCGAGCATTCGGGAGATGCCCGCGGCCACTCCCGCCCCGCCTCCGACGGCCAGCGAGCCGCCCTCGCAGAAGTCGTTCTGCACGTCCACGATGATCAGCGCGTTCGCCATCGGGGGTTCCCTCTCCTCATGGTCGGGCGGTGATGGTCCTGCTGGGCTCAGTCGGCGGGTACGACGGTGACCGGCACGGCCGGGTCGCCGGCGGAGAGCTTCAGCCCCTCCCACGGGATGGAGATCAGGCACTCCCGCAGGTGCTCCCGCGACTCGTCGAGGGTGGGCAGCGCCACCGGTTCGCCGTCGACCACGTACGAACGCTGGAGCAACCGGTCGTTGGGCTGCCGGTCCGGCACGCCCTGCGGGCAGATGACCTCCTCGGTGGCGGTGCCGGTCGGCTTGTGCCGGCGGACCGCGACCTTCCGGCCGCCGATGGTCGCCTTGTGCTCGGAGCGCTTCACCACCGCCCGTCCCTCGACCTCGACGAGCTTGTAGACCAGCCCGGCGGTGGGCGCTCCGGAGCCGGTGACCACGGCCGTGCCGGCGCCGTACATGTCCACCGGTTCGGCGGCCAGCGCGGCGATCGAGTACTCGTCCAGGTCGCCCGAAACGATGATCTTGGTCTCGGTGGCGCCCAGCGAGTCCAGCAGTTCCCGGGACTGCTGGGCGATCACCGCCAGGTCGCCCGAGTCGATTCGTACCGCCCGCAGCTCCGGCCCGGCCACCGCGATCGCGTTGCGGATGCCCTGGCTGATGTCGTACGTGTCGACCAGCAGCGTCGTGTCCTTGCCCAGCGTGGCCACCTGCGAGGCGAACGCGGCCCGTTCATCGTCGTGGAGCAGCGTGAACGCGTGCGCCGCCGTGCCCGCCGTGGGGATGCCGTAACGCGCACCGGCGGCGAGGTTGGAGGTGAACCGGAAACCGGCCAGGTACGCGGACCGCGCCGCGGCCACCGCCGCCTCCTCGTGCGCCCGGCGCGATCCCATCTCGATGAGCGTCCGGCCGCGTGCCGCGGTCACCATCCGGGCCGCCGCGGCCGCCACCGCGCTGTCGTGGTTGAGCACGGAGAGCGCCAGCGTCTCCAGCACCACGCACTCGGCGAAGCCGCCGGAGACGGTGAGGATCGGTGAACCGGGGAAGAACAGCTCGCCCTCGGCGTACCCGTCGATGTCGCCGGTGAAGCGGTAGTCGGCGAGCCAGGCAGCCGCCGCGTCGTCGACCACCCCCGTCCGGCGCAGGAAGTCGATCTCCTCCGGGTCGAACCGGAAGTCGCGGATCAGCTCGATCAGCCGGGCCGTGCCGGCGACCACGCCGTACCGGCGTCCGGTCGGCAGCCGGCGGCTGAACACCTCGAAGACGCAGCGGCGGTCGGCGGTGCCGTCCTTGAGGGCCGCGCTGACCATGGTCAGCTCGTAGTGGTCGGTCAGCAGCGCGGGGCGGAGGGTGCTCACCGCCCCAGCCTAAGGTTCAGCTCCCGTCGCCGCCCTCGTGGCCCGGGATCGATCGCAGCGCCGCCCACAGCTCGGCCCTGCCGGTCACGCCGAGCTTGGCGTAGATCCGCTGGAGATGGTTCTCCACCGTTCGTGCGGACAGGTAGAGCCGCTCGGCGATGGCCCGGCTGGTCGCGCCGTGCGCGGCGAGCCGTGCCACCTGCCACTCCCGCTCGGTCAGCACCGGCGCCCCGGCGTGCAGCGCCGGCGTGCGGATCAGGTCGCAGCGGCTGAGCAGCCCGGCGAGGCGTTCCCGGGCGTCGCCGGCCGCCGCCGAGTGCTGCTGGCGCAGCCGGTGCAGGGCCTGGGCGGTGGCCTCGGCGGCGTACACATGCAGCTCCAGCGCCGAGTAGTCGTCGGCGACCGCGAGCAGATCCGTGGCGGAGTCGGTCACCGCCGCCCGCGCATGCCGGGCCAGCAGCGGCGGAAGCACACCGTCGACCTGCTCGGAGAGCTCGGCGAGGCGCTGCGCGACGGTGCGCCGACCGCCGTCGGAGCAGGTGGGCCCGACCGGCGCGCCGGCCTGATCCAGCCGGACCAGGTCGTGCAGGACGTGCACCTCGTGCCCGGCGAAGCCGTCCCCGCGCAGCCGGTCCACCAGGTCGTTGAGCTGTTTGATCGCGCCCGGCAGGTCGCCCGAAGCGGCGAGCACCGCGCCCCGGGCCTGCTCCAGCCACGGGTAGAGCACCGCCATGCCCGGTGCGTGGGTGCTGTCCGCCTCGGCCATCGCCTCGACGGCCTGCGCCGCGTCGCCGCGCAGCGCCGCCGCCTGCGCCCGTTCGGCCTGCGCCAGACCGGCGTAGACGCGACTGGTGGCCAGCACCGCGCAGGCGCCGAGCGACGTCCGCATCGCCGCGTCGCTCTGCCCGCGCAGTCGGGCCGCGTACGCCTGGAGGATGGCCAGGTATCCGGTGCCGAGCCGGAAGTCTCCCGCACCCGCGAGGTCGGCGAACTCGTCGGCGACGATCGCGTCGATGCCGGCCAGGTCGCCGGTGAGCATGAGCCGGGTGCCCCGGGCCAGCTCCAGGGCCAGTTGCAGGTACGGCATGTCGGTACGCCAACTGGCCGCCGCGGAGTGCACCTGGGCGATCGCCGTACCGCTGCGGGTCAGCTGGCCCTGCGCAGCCTGGACGTACGCGATGGTGCTGCGGGCCAGCTCGCGGGCGGCGACGCTGGCTGCCGGCCGGTCCAGCACCCGCTGGCTGAGCCGGACGGCGGTGGACGTGTCCAGCCGGTGCAGTCGCATGATCGCCTCGAAGGCGTGCACCCGGGCGCGGTCGGCGGAATCGCTGAGCTGCTCGACACGGGACGCGATCTCCTCCACCGTGGACTCGCGGCTCAGCCCCCAGTAGCTGACCATCCCTCGCACGGTCAGCCACCGGCAGAGTCGCCGCTCGTCGCTCGGGTCGGGGCTCACCGCGTCCAGGACCTCGATCGCCTCGTCCGGCCGGTCGGCGAACATCAGGATGGTGGCCAGCAGCTCCGCCGCGTCCGAGCCGCCGTCGGCGTCCAGCGCGGCGCGGGCCAGCCGGGTCGCCAGTGGCACGTCGTAGCGGGTGAACGCCTGCACCGCCGCGTCCACCAGCAGGGCCGGGTCCTGCGCGGTGCCCGAGTCGAGCCGCCACACCGCGACCCGCAACAGGTCGTCGCGGCGGCGCTTGCCGACCCGTTCGAGCAGCTCCGCGAGGCTCGCCTGGAGCCGCCGGGTGCGACTGACCGGGCAGCGCCGGCGCATCACCTCCCCGTAGAGCGGGTGGGCCAGCCGGACGTTGGTGCGCCGGTCGTGCTGCACCACGCTGATCAGCCCACGTTCCTCGGCGGTCTCCACGTCGGCCGGGACGGCCGCCTGGTTGAGCAGGTGCAGGCCCAGGGGCTCGCCGAAGGCGACCAGCTCGACGACCGCGCGGACGCCGTCGGTGAGCTGCCCGACCCGGGTGTCGATCAGATCGGTCAGGTTGGGCGCCAGCTCCAGCCGCCCGGTCCACTTCCAGATGCCGTAGGTGCGTTTGAGCTCCGCGCTGCCGTTGGCGGCGTGCACCAGCTCGCGCAGCAGCAGCGGGTTGCCGGCCGACAGTCGACCGAGCCGGTCGGCGGAGCCGGCGTCGACCGGACCACCCAGGATCGCCGCCAGCAGCCCGGCGGTCTCCGCCGGTGGCATCGGGGTCAGCTCGACGTGCTCGACCAGATCGTCGGTCCAGAGTGCGCGGATCGGCAGCGGGATCTGCTCGCCGTCGCGCAGGGTGCCGACCACGGTGGCGTTCTCCGCACGGGCGACCAGGTGCACCAGCGCCGCGGAGGGCGGGTCGAGCAGGTGCGCGTCGTCGATGGCGAGCACGATCCGCCGGCCGGCGGCCTGCTGTTGCAGCACGCCCAGCGCCCAGCGCAGGATGCCGGCGGGCGAGAGGCCCTGGGGTTGCTCGGCGGGGAGGACCTGCACCAGCCCGCCGAACGGCAGCGCCGCCGTGGTGGCGCTGGCCGCGATGGTCCAGATCGCGTACCGGTCGGTGGGCAGCGTGCTCAGGCCCTCGCGCAGCAGCCGGCTCTTGCCGATGCCCGCGCTGCCGCTGAAGAAGAGCCCTCGGCCGGCCTCCCCGGTCACTGCCGCCAGCAGGCGGTTGAGCTCGTCGGTTCGGCCGACGAACTGCCATCGACTCATGTCCGCAGCATATCCATCGAAACCTGTCCGCGCCCGCACCGTCACGCACCGAAGTTGAGTAATCTCGTGATTACCGGTGAGTATTCGAAGTGTTCCGCCCGGTCACCGGGCCGCCCGTAGTCTTCCGGCATCCGGGTACCGTCACCGGAATTTCCACGCGACCGGACACCCGGTCGCCTGCACCGGGAGGCCACCCGATGAAGCAGGGCCCTCTCCCCTCGGTTGACTCGCCGGGCGACATGGCCGGCCCAGCTGACCTGCCGCGCTGCGGCCCGCTACCCACCCGGATCGGGGTGACGGGCCCCGCTCCGGAGGAGCCGCTCGGCGTGGTCGCCGTCGGTCCCGCCGGTGCCGAGCGTCGCGGGGTGCTCGCCACCCTGCTCGGGCTCGACCCGGTCATGCTCACCGTGCCGGCCGGCAGTTGGCTCGTGGTGAGACACGCCAAGGCGCCCACCCGTGCGGCGTACGTGCCGGGCTATCGCCAGCCGCACTCCTACGGCGCGGACCGGGACGCCGCCGGTCCGGCGCTGGCCCGCCCGCCCCGGCGGGTCGAGCTGAGTGTGCCCGAGCCGCTGCTGCGGCACTTCACGCTGGTCGACACGCCGGACACCGGGACGCTCGGCGTCGCTGGCGGCCGGGTGCTCCTCGACGCCGTGGGCCGGGCCGGCGCGCTGCTCTTCGTGATCGCGGCCGATCAGGCGTTCACCGCCGCGGAGCTGAACCTGCTCGCCGAGGTGGCCCCGGCCCCGGTGAAGGTCGTCTTCGCGGTCACCCCCGGCGCGGCGGGCTGGGCTCCGCTGCCCGACGGCGCGGCGACGACGGAGGACGCGGGGGCGTCCGTCCCGCCCGCACGCGGTGTGCCGGGGAACGTGGACCCGGTCGCGGTGACCGTGGCGGCGCACCGCGCGGCGCTGCTGGCCGCGGTGCCTTCGCTGGCCGGCGCGCGGTGGTTCCCGGTCGACGACGCCGAGTCCGCCGCCGACCTGCGTCGGGCGCTGGTGGGTTGGGCGGCGCACGAGGGGTTGCAGCGGGCCAGCGCGGATCCGCCGGTGCTGCCGGGTCAGCACGACCGGGTGTCCGTGGTGTCCGACCCGGGGGACTGGTCCGAGCAACTCGACCGCCAGACCCGCTCCTGCGCACAGCGGATCCGCCAGCACCTCGCGCTGGAGTTGGCGAACGCCCACCTCCGGGTGGTTCAGGAGATCGTCTTCGGGGTCGGCTGCGCTGGCCTGCCGGAGTTGCTGGACCGGGAAATGGCGGCGCTGTCGCTGTTGGCCACCGCGCAGTGCGACCACGCGGTGCGGGGCATCGTGGCGGACGCCGCGGCCCGGGTGCTCGGCGCGCCACCCGCCGAGGGTGTGCGCCGCCGGATCGCCACCGCCGTGCAGTACGGCCTGACCGATCACCGGCCCGGCCGCGACCTGGACAAGGTGCTGTTGATCACCAGCACTGGCGGCGTGGCCTCGCTGACCGGCTCGGAGGCGATCGACGCGCTCGACGGCTATCCGCGGGCGTTCCGCGACGAGGTGCTCCCGCCGGTCGCGGTGGCGCTCTCCGGCGGGTGCTGGCAGCAGTGGCGTACGCCCGGCAATGACGACCACAACGCCGCGCGGGCATGGTCTCAGCGGGCGTTGCGGGAGGTCGAGCTGGGGCTGTCCCGGGAGGTTTCCCGACGGTTCGAGGTGATCCGCCTCTCGCTCGGCGCGGTGCTCTCCGATGCAGTCGATCACGGCATCCTGCTCGCCTGACGGCGTGGCTGTGCCCTGCTCCGGCCTCGTGCGGCACCTCGCGTCCGACGGCGTTCGGGGCGAGGCCGGTGAGGCTGGGTTGGGTGATCCTCGCCGGGCCGGCGTTCCGGTTCCTCGGTTCCGGGAAACCGGTGGCACGATGGGGGGCATGGCGGCTCCGCAGGTTGCACCGGTCGAGACGCCGGCCACCCACGAGGTGCCGGCGTCCGAGCGGCAGTGGGTGACGATCGTGTGGGACGATCCGGTCAACCTGATGACGTACGTGACCTGGGTCTTCCAGAAGCTCTTCGGCTACAGCCGGGAGAAGGCCGAGGAGCTCATGCTGGACGTGCACCACAAGGGCCGCGCCGTGGTCTCCACGGGCGCACGGGAGCGGATGGAGCACGACGCGTCGCAGCTGCACGCGTACGGGCTGTGGGCGACGGTGGACCGCTCGTGAGCGCGAGGAGTGAGCCGGTCCTGCGAGCCCCGCAGTCGCGAACAGGGTGTGCATCGTGAGCATGTTCCGCCGCCAGGCCGGTCGTTACGTCGCCACCTTCGCCGTCGACGAGGTGCGGGTGCTGCGCAAGGTCGCCTCCGAGGTGGTCGGTCTGCTCACCGACGGCTTCGATCACACCGACCCGGTCGTCGGCCGGCTCTTTCCGGCGGTCTACCCCGAGGACGCGGCCGGCTCCGCCGAGTTCCGTCGCTACACCGAGGGCGACCTGAAGACCGCGAAGATCGATCAGGCGGGGGCCATCCTGGCGGCTCTGCCCGACGAGGCGGGCGGCGAGGTGCGGCTGGACGCCGAGGCGGCCGAGGCGTGGCTGCGGGCGCTGAACGACGCCCGGCTGGCGATGGGCGTCCGGCTGGAGATCAAGGACGGCACCGACCTGGGTGAGGAGCTGGACGACGCGGTCGCCGAGGACCCGGCCTCCAGTCGGGTGTTCCAGCTGTCGGTCTACGCGTACCTCGGATATCTGCAGGAGTCGCTGCTCAACGCCCTGATCGACTAGGGCGTGACCGGCACCACTTCAGGGCGGTACCCGGCAGGCGTTAGGCTGGTGCACGTGCTGAGCATCGACCGGTCGATCATCGACGCGATCGTCGCCCACGCGCGCCGGGACCATCCAGACGAGGCGTGCGGCGTGGTCGCCGGTCCCGTCGGCAGCGACACCCCGACCCGGCACATCCCGATGGACAACGCCGCTCGGTCGATGACGTTCTACGAGTTCGACTCGATGGAGCACCTGCGGGTGTGGCGGGAGATGGACGACCGGGACGAGGAGCCCGTGGTCATCTACCACTCGCACACCGCCACCGAGGCGTATCCGTCGCGGACGGACGTCTCCTTCGCCGGCGAGCCGGGCGCGCACTACCTGCTCATCTCGACCCGCGAGCCCGACTCCGAGGAGATCCGGTCGTTCCGGATCGTCGACGGCGTGGTGACCGAGGAGCCGGTTCGGATCGTGGAGGCCGGGGTCGACCCGCACGCCGTCCAGTCCTACATGTTCGGGCAGAGCCCGGCGACGGTCGACTACGAGTGTTCCGGCCGCTGATCCGTCAGCGTCCGCACCCGTTCCGTCCCGTCACCCTTGGCACACCCGAATGAGGAGCACGACATCATGGCCATCGAGGTTCGCATCCCCACCATCCTGCGCAGCTACACCGGCGGCGCGAAGGTCGTCGAAGGTTCCGGCGACACCCTGAGCGACCTGCTCGCCGACCTGGACTCCCGGCACGCGGGGCTCCGCGGCCGGCTGGTCACCGAGGCCGGCGCGCTGCACCGTTTCGTCAACGTCTACGTCAACGACGAGGACGTGCGCTTCCTCGGCGCGCTGGACGCCAAGCTCTCCGACGGCGACAGCATCACCATCCTGCCGGCCGTGGCCGGCGGCGCGTTCGGCTTCGCGGCGGCAGCGGCGATCAGCCAGCACAGTGCCGCGGCGGTCCGCCGGCAGAGCGCGACGGCGGTTGACGGCGACGGCCGTCGCGGTGCCGTCGCCGCCCGCTGAGGGCGGCCACCATGGCGCGGTACGACAGCCTGCTCGACGCCTGCGGGGGCACGCCGCTGGTCGGCCTGCCCCGGCTCTCTCCGACGGTGCCCGAGGGGGCCCCGCCGGTGCGGCTCTGGGCGAAGCTGGAGGATCGGAACCCGACCGGCAGCATCAAGGACCGGGCGGCGCTGTTCATGGTCCGCGCGGCGGAGGAGGCCGGGCGACTCCGGACGGGTGACACCATCCTGGAGCCGACCAGCGGCAACACCGGCATCTCGCTGGCCATGGTGGCGAAGCTGCGTGGCTACCGGCTGGTCTGTGTGATGCCCGAGAACGTCTCCACCGAGCGGGTCCAGCTGCTCCGGATGTACGGCGCCGAGATCATCTTCTCGCCGGCGGCGGGTGGCTCCAACCAGGCCGTCGCCACCGCCAAGCAGATCGCCGCCGAGCACCCCGACTGGGTGATGCTCTACCAGTACGGCAACGAGGCCAACGCCCGGGCGCACTACGAGACGACCGGGCCGGAGTTGCTGCACGACCTGCCCACGATCACGCACTTCGTGGCCGGGTTGGGCACCACCGGCACCCTGATGGGTACTGGACGCTACCTGCGGGAGAAGGTCGACGGCATCCAGGTCGTGGCCGCCGAGCCGCGCTACGGCGAGGTGGTCTACGGCCTGCGCAACATCGACGAGGGGTACGTGCCGGAGCTGTACGACGCCTCGGTGCTCTCCCGGCGCTTCTCGGTCGGCACGCGGGACGCGGTGCTGCGTACCCGGCAGCTCGTCGACGTGGAGGGCATCTTCGCCGGCTTCTCCACGGGCGCCATCCTGCACGCCGCCCTCGCGGTGGCGCACGAGGCGGTCCGCGACGGCCGCCGCGCCGACGTGGCCTTCGTGGTCTGCGACGGCGGCTGGAAGTACCTGTCCACCGGCGCGTTCGGCGGCACGCTGGCCGACGCCGAGGATGCCCTGGAGGGGCAGCTCTGGGCCTGACCCGATGTGGTCTTCGCGTACGGGCCGTCGACGCGCATGTCGACGGCCCGTAGGCTGCTCGCAGCGCCGTGAGCGGGTGTCACGTTCGTGACAAGTTCCGTTGGATGATTCTTGCTGCCGCGTACCCCAGCGTAGGCTGCGCAGCGTGGCGTACGCGTCGGTAGAGATCATGGCTGAGACGACGGCCGGCACCGATGCTACTGACAGTGACAGCGAGACAACTCGATGCGACTGACTGTCCTGGGTAGCGCCGGCAGCTTTCCCGGCCCCGAGTCGCCGTGTTCGGCCTACCTCGTCGAGGCCGACGGCTTCCGACTGCTGGTCGACTTCGGCTCAGGTTCTCTGTCCAGCCTCCAGCGGTACGCGGGGCTGCACGCCCCGGACGCGATCCTCCTGACCCACCTGCACTGCGACCACATGTTCGACGCCGTGCTGTACGTGGTGGTCCGTCGGTACGCCCCGGACGGCCCCTATCCGGCGCTGCCGGTGTACGCGCCCTCCGGCGCTCCGGACCGGCTCAGCGCCGCCTACGGCGACGACGGCACGGTGGAGGACGTCTACCAGTTCTACGCCCTCGAACCGGGCACCTTCCCGATCGGCCCGTTCTCGGTCACCGTCGACCGGGTCAACCATCCCGTCGAGACGTACGGCGTGCGGCTGGAGCACGACGGCCGGTCGCTCTGCTACTCCTCGGACACCGCGCCCTGCGACGCGCTGCTGCGGCTGGCCCAGAACGCCGACGTCTTCCTCTGTGAGGCGAGCTACCTCGACGGCGTGGACAATCCACCGGATCTGCACCTCACCGGCCGGGAAGCCGGTGAGGCGGCGACCAAGGCAGAGGTCGGTCGGCTGCTGCTCACCCACCTGGTGCCCGCCTGGGGCAGCGAGGCGCACACGTTGGAGTCGGCGGCGTCCGCGTACACCGGGCCGCTCGAGGTGGTCCGGGCCGGCGCCAGCTACGACGTCTGACCCGGCTCGTCCCCGAGGTTCGGGGGCACCCCAGGGCAGGTGCGGCGCCGTACCGCATAGGGTGCAGGCATGGCGCGACCTGACGGGCGAGGGCCCGATCAACTTCGACCGGTGACCCTGACCCGGGGCTGGAGCACCCATCCGGAGGGCTCGGTGCTCGTCGAGTTCGGCGGCACCCGGGTGCTCTGCACGGCGAGCGTCACCGAGGGGGTGCCCCGCTGGCGCAAGGGCTCCGGGCTCGGCTGGGTGACCGCCGAGTACGCGATGCTGCCCCGGGCCACCAACACCCGCTCCGACCGGGAGAGCATCAAGGGTCGGGTCGGTGGCCGGACCCACGAGATCTCCCGGCTGATCGGCCGCAGCCTGCGCGCCTGCATCGACCTGAAGGCGCTCGGCGAGAACTCGGTGGTGCTCGACTGCGACGTGCTCCAGGCCGACGGCGGCACCCGGACGGCCGCGATCACCGGCGCGTACGTGGCGCTGCACGACGCGGTGGGCTGGTTGGCCGCCCGCAAGGCGTTGGCCGGGAAGCCGGAGAACGTGATGCACCGTTCGGTGGCCGCGGTCAGCGTGGGGATCATCGCCGGGGAGGCGCGGCTCGACCTCTGCTACGAGGAGGACGTCGCCGCCGAGGTGGACATGAACGTGGTCTGCACGGGCGCGGGCGACTTCGTCGAGGTGCAGGGCACCGGTGAGGCGGGCGTGTTCGCCCGGGAGCAGCTCGACACCCTGCTCGACCTGGCCGTCGCCGGCTGCGCCGAGTTGGCCGAAGCCCAGCGGAAGGCACTGTCATGAACAAGGTCCTGCTCGCGACCCGCAACCGTAAGAAGTTGGTGGAACTCCAGCGCATCCTGGACGCTGCGCTCGGCGCGCATCGGATCGCCCTGCTCGGGCTGGATGACGTCGAGCAGTACGAGGAGCTGCCGGAGACCGGCCTGACCTTCGGCGAGAACGCGCTCATCAAGGCGCGGGAGGGCTTCCGGCGTACCGGGTTGCCGACCATCGCCGACGACTCCGGGCTCGCGGTGGACGCGCTCAACGGCATGCCGGGGGTGTTCAGCGCCCGCTGGTCCGGCCGGCACGGCGACGACCAGGCCAACCTTCAGCTGGTCCTGGACCAGATCGCCGACGTGCCCGAGGAGCAGCGGGCCGCCTCGTTCGTCTGCACGGTGGCGCTGGTGCTGCCCGGTGGCAAGGAGCACCTGGTCGACGGCCGGCAGTCCGGGCGGGTGCTGCGTGCCCCGCGCGGCGACGGTGGCTTCGGCTACGACCCGATCTTCCTGGGCGACGGGCAGGACCGGACCAACGCCGAGCTGACCCCGAATGAGAAGGACGCGATCAGCCACCGCGGCAAGGCGCTGCGCGAGCTGGCCAAGCTGGTCGCGAAGGTGCTGCCGCCCAGCCAGGCCTGAGGCCGGGACGGTCCGGTCTGCGCCCACGGGGTGGCCGGGCGATCGGACGATGGCATGTACTGAGTCCGGGAGCCCGGGCATCCGGGTCGGCAGGCGGGCGAGGAGACGGGATGGCGTGGGCCGGTAGGCGCGGTGTGCTGGCGGCACTGATGGGTCTTGCCCTGCTGGCCGCCAGCGGTGGTGTCCTGGCCTTCTCGACCAAGACGCCGGAGGGCGAGGCGGCCGGCGCGTGGGTCGTGGAGCCCATCCCGCCGGCGCCACCGCTGATCGAGTCGCGCGACGCCCGCAGTGGTTTCGTCCACCCTGGCGTGCTGGTGCGCAGCGAGCAGTTGAACTTCGTGAGCCGGAAGGTCAGGGCTGGTGAGGAGCCCTGGCGCTCGGCGTGGCTCGCCATGCAGCGCAGCCAGTACGCCGAGCTGTCCTGGCGCCCCCGGCCGGTGCCCGTTGTGGACTGCGGGTTCTACTCCCAGCCGGACAGCGGATGCACCGCCGAGGCCGAGGACGCGGTGGCCGCGTACACCCAGGCGTTGATGTGGTGTTTCACGCGTGACCGCAGGTACGCGGAGAAGGCCATCGACATCCTGGACGCGTGGTCCGGCGTGCTCAAGAAGCACACCAACTCCAATGCGCCGCTGCAGGCGGGGTGGGGCGGGGCGACGTTCGCGCGAGCCGCGGAGCTGATCAAGCACACCTACACCGGCTGGCATCCGGACTGGTTGGCGCGTACGGAGCGGATGCTCCGCACCGTCTACCTACCGACGGTGCTCGCCGGCACGAACGCCTCCAGGGCGGGCAACTGGGAGCTGATCATGCTCGACGCGGCGGTCGGCATCTCGGTCTTCCTCGACGATCGCCCGTCGTTCCTGAAGGCCGTCGAGAGGTGGCGGCTGCGGCTGCGGGCGTACGTCTATCTGAGTGGCGACGGACCCCTGCCGTACGCGCCGCCCGGTGATGCCCTCACGACGCCACAGCTGGTCCAGTACTGGGGCGGGCAGACCTTGCTCGTCGACGGGTTCGCCCAGGAGACCTGCCGGGACTTCCTGCACACCGGGTGGGGTCTCGCGGCGGCGGCGCATGTCGCCGAGACGGCGTGGATCCAGGGGCGGGACCTGTACGCCGAGGCACGGGAGCGGCTCACCCGTGCGCTGGAGTTCCACACCGGCTTCGAGCTGGGCAAGCCGGTGCCGCCGTGGCTGTGCGGCGGCAAACTCGTCACCGGGCTGGCGCCCCCACCCGAGATCGCCCTCAACCACTACGTCACCCGGATGAAGATCGACCTGCCGAACACCCGGCGCGTGGTGGAGGCCGACCGGCCGGCCGGGCCTCCGGCCTACTTCTTCGCCTGGGAGACGCTGACCCACGCCGGTAACCCGAACTGAGCCCGCGGCGGCTCTCCCGTCCCCGCGCCCGGCTCTGTCCACTGTGTCGTAACTTCCTCCGGGCTGACCCGCACTGCGCGGTCCGTTGACCGTCCCCGGATGGAGTAAGGGCGTCACGGCCGTATACCCTCGCCGTCGCCGCCAGTGCATGGCGGTGTGGCCGGTACGCGCCACCCTTACCCCTACCGCCGTGGTGAGGCACAGTGAGCGACTCGAAGCCGACGACTCGTGGGCTGCTACGGCCGGAGATCCAAGCACTGCGGGCGCTCGCGGTCCTCCTGGTGCTGCTGTTCCATTTCTGGCCGCACCGGATCCCCGGCGGATACGTCGGTGTCGACGCCTTCTTCGTGATCAGCGGCTTCCTCATCACCGCGCACCTGGTGCGGGAGGTGGAGCAGTCCGGCTCGGTCCGCCTCCGGGCCTTCTGGGCCCGCCGGATCCGGCGTCTGCTGCCGGCCTCTCTGCTCGTCCTCGTCGCGACGGCGGTGGGCGTCTTCATCTGGGTGCCGCAGCTCTACTGGCCGCAGATCCTCCGTGAGATCGCGGCGGCGACCATCTACGTCGAGAACTGGCAACTGGCGCACGACGCCGTGGACTATCTCGCCGCGGAGAACGTCCGGTCGCCGGTGCAGCACTACTGGTCGCTCTCGGTGGAGGAGCAGTTCTACCTGGTCTGGCCTCTGTTGATCGTGCTCGCGGTGGTGATCGCCGGCCGGCTCCGGCGGACGGACCCGATGCGCGCGATCCGGGTCACGCTCGCCCTTATCGTCGCGGCCTCCTTCGCCTACTCCGTCTACGAGACGTCCGCGAACAGCGCCGCCGCCTACTTCGTCACGCCCACCCGGGCGTGGGAGTTCGGGGCCGGCGCGATGCTCGCGACCCTGCCGGGACTCGGTCGGTCGGCCGGGGAGCGTACCCGGGCGGCGGTCTCCTGGCTGGGTCTGCTCCTGATCGGTGTGGCCGCCTTCGTGCTCCATTCCGGGACACCCTTCCCGGGCTACGCCGCGGCGCTGCCGGTGGTCGGCACGCTCGCCGCCATCTGGGCGGGCGCTCCCGGCCCGCGCTGGTCTCCTTCCGGGCCGATGGCCTGGGCGCCGGTGCAGAGGCTCGGCGACTGGTCGTACTCCGTCTACCTCTGGCACTGGCCGCCCATCGTGATCTTCGAGCTGACCACCGGCGACCGGATGACCTGGCCGGTGAAGCTCGTCGTCATCGCCGGTGTGGTGGTGTTGGCCGCGCTGACCAAGCGCCTCGTCGAGGACCCGGTACGGTTCGGTCTGTTCACCCGCGGGCGCCGGCTGTGGCCGCAGTACGCGGCCGCGGCGATGTCGATGGCACTGGTCCTGTCCGTCGTCGTCGCCGGAAACCGGCTGCTCGAACAGAGCAGCCAGGCGAACACCTCGCGTCTCGATCAGTTGTTGGCGGCGGGCACGCCGTGCCTCGGGGCGGGTGCCAGGGTCGAGCCGCAGCGCTGCGCGGACGGCGTTCTCGGCCGGGAGCTGTTCCCGGAGATGTCGATGCTCACCAAGGACACCGGCTCCGCGTACCGGTGTTACGACCAGGAGCCGGGCTCCACGCTCACGTCGTGTCGAATCGGATCGCAGCGGCCCGACGCGACCCGGGTCGCACTCGTCGGAGACTCGCACGCGGCGATGCTCATTCCGGCGATCGAGGGTCAGCTCGACGCCCGGAACTGGGCGGTCGACACCTACGTCGCCCGTGGGTGCATCTGGGCGAAGGTGGAGGCCGCAGACCAGTCCGACGCGTGCTACGCGCGACGGCAGGCGATGGCCCAGCGACTTGGTGAGGGCCCGAAGTACGACCTCGTCATCGTCAGCGGGAGGCGGAACGCGAGCGCCGACCCCCGGGCGGCGGGCGGCCAGATCCGCAAGTACGTCGAGGCGTGGCGTCCGGTGTTGGAGCGGGGAACCAGGATCGTCGTGGTGGTGGACAATCCGGGGCTCGGCGCGGCCGACCTCGGCTGCCTGGTCGACGACGCGGCGAACGGCGGGGACCCGACGGGGTGCGCCGTCGACCGGCGGGCCGCGCTCGGCACCCGGGACGCCCTGGAGGAGGCCGCGAAGCGGACCGACGGCAAGGTGCGGATGGTTGATCTCACCGACCTGTTCTGCACCGCGACCCGGTGTCCGCTGGTGATCGGCAACGTCATCGTCTACCGCGACGCGCACCACATAACGGCGACCTACGCGCGCACCCTGGGGTCCCACCTCGTCGAGCGCGTCGCGGCACGCCTCGCGCTGTAGGGGCGAACCGCGACCGGTAGGGGCGGTTCACGTGGAATGCACCGGCGACCGCGGTCACCTCAAACAGATATGACGCTCGCGTATAGTGCCCCGAGGGATAGCGCTGAGAGGATCATGAAATGGACATAATGCCTCGAAAGGCGGCGACTGCCCCGACCGTGGGCAGTGGCCGGCGACTCGGGCGTTATCCGTGGGCCGCCGCCCAGATCATGGCCGTACTCGCCATGGTAATGATCGGCGTGAAATCGTTCTTCGACATTTTCGGCGAAAAGGTAGCGGCGGACACCGTGGACGCCGGCATGGTGGCGACGGTGATTGGCGCCGTTTTCATGGTGGGGTCCTTTGTCGCCCTCGTCGTGGCGATGAAGCGTTTCCCGACGGATCTGGCGCCCTCCATGGTCGCGCTGCTGGTTCTCGGCCTGTTCTCCATCATCGGCCTGCTGGCGATATCCGCGCGGGAGGACTTCCTCCAGATCTTCACCACGGCCGACGTGGTCGCGCTCTTCGGTCCGGACGTCGCGCCGAAGAGCGGGGTCATCACGCAGGGCGCCCAGCTCGCGGTCGGGTTCGCGCCGATCGTGCTGTTGGCGGTCGTGTTCCTCAAGCCGGACTGGTTCTCCGCCGAACGGCTGCGGTGGGTGCTGCTGCTCGTGGTCCTCGGCGCCGTCGCGCATTCCGTGATCGCCTGGCTGCAGGTCGCCGGAGTCGTCCCGTACACCTACTTCTTCAACCTCATGAGCGGCAAGGTCGGACGCGCGTCGGGCGGTTACTTCCACCCGGCATCCCTCGGGCGACTCCTGATTTTCGCGGTGTTCATCCTCTACGCCGCCGGTAACCGGCTACGGCTCAGTCCGGTGGCCCGCTACGCCGCCGTCGCGCTCCTGGCCGCCACCGCGGTCGTCAGCACACACCGGATCACCATCCTCTGTGTGGCGTTGGTGATCGTCGCGTTCGAGCTGCGCCGGCTCCCCGAGCTCCTCCGGCAGATCTCCGACCTGCCGTTCCGCACCGCCGTCTGGGGAGCGGTCGTCCTCCTCGTCCTCGTGGTCCTGGCGGCGATCCGTTGGGGCGCCCATCTGTTGGATCGTGCGCTCTTTCTCGTCACGCAGATCGGCTCACTCAATCCGACCAACGACGAGTTCCTGCACGGTCGAGGGCAGATCTGGTTCCGCGTAGCGGAAGTGTGGCAGGACGCGCCGTGGGACGTCTGGCTCATCGGGCTGGGCTACGAACCCTGGAACACCCACGCCGATCCGTTGCGCGTCTTCGTGGTGTGGGGATTGCTCGGGCTCATTCTCATGACGATTATCTTCGTCAACCTGTGGCGGGTGACGAAGCGGGCCATCGCAGTCGAGGCGAGGTGGATGCTGACCATCCTCTACGTCCTGACCGTCATCTCCGCTCTCACGCAGAAGCCGACCTCGTACTCGTACTTCATGTGGTTGTTCTTCCTCTCCCTCATTCTTCTCGTCCGGTTCTTCCCTCTTTCGAGCACGCCGGTCGGCGCGCCGACCGATGCTGGTGGTGATCACAGATGAGCTCCCCGCTGTTCATTTCGTGGAAGCGTTATCAGCGTCGGTCCGATGTGCTCGCGGAGGCGTTGGGCGCCGAGGTGGCGTGGCGTCCGTCCAAGGCGACGCCGAAGATCCTGCGCCCCTTCGACTACGTCGCCCACACGTGGAACGATCTCAAACTGCTCCGTACGCGTCGGCCATCGTTCGTGGTCGCGCAGGCGCAGCCCCACCTGTCCGCGCTGGCGCCCTATCTCGGCCGGGTTCCGTACATCGTCGACGCCCACAACGGGCAGTTCCAGTCGTGGTGGCGCCGGGTTCCCAGCACCGCGTCGATCCTGCGTGGGGCGCAACTGGTCCTGACCCACACCGAAGAGGCCGACGCCATCGCCCGTGCGGAGTTCCCGGGCCTGCGCACGCTCGTCGTGCACGACCCACTTCGGGAGATCCTGCCGGCCGCACCACGGGGCTGGGTGTTCGTCGTGGCCACCGTCGCCCCGGACGAGCCGATGGACGTCCTCATCGACGCCATCGAGGCGATGCCGGACGTCACCTTCGCG
The DNA here is from genome assembly GCF_003667455.1 of Micromonospora sp. CV4. NCBI lineage: Bacteria > Bacillati > Actinomycetota > Actinomycetes > Micromonosporales > Micromonosporaceae > Micromonospora > Micromonospora sp. CV4. Next base: position 39,924 of record NZ_RCVI01000140.1, read on the forward strand.
ACGACCGCGCCACTGCACCGGCTGCCGCCGCCGCTTCGCGAGCGCGCGGAGCGCCTGCCCAACTTCACCACCCTGGGCTTCCTCGACCTCCCCGACTACGAGGCGGCCGTCGCCGCCTCGCGCGCGGTTGTCGTGCTGACCGACCGGGACGCCACGCAGCCCAGCGGCGCGTGCGAGGCGCTCAGCGCGGGTCGGCCGTTGGTCCTGTCCCGCACCCGGACCACCGAGGCTCTGTTCGGGAGCTTCGCCACGCTCGTCGCCAACCAGAGCGACGCCCTGGTCGCCGGTGTCCGGGAGGCCATCGCCGAGGACCCGGTCGCGGCCGGGCGGATCGCGGCGGCCCGCGAGGCGTGGATGAGTCGCACGGAGGCGGAGCTGGAGATGTTGCGATCGCACGTGCCGGCCAGAGTGACCGCATGACGGTCGGACGATGACCGGAGTCGAGGTGCGGACCGGCACGGCGGCAGGCGGCCGCTCCGGCAGCGGCATGGCGCGCCGCCTCCGCCAGCTGGGCCTGCTCGGGATCAGCCAGGCCGGCGTCACCGTGCTCGCGTTCCTCACCCAGGTGCTGCTCGCCCGTAGCCTGCCCAAGGCGGACTTCGGTGCCTTCATGTCGGTCATGTCCCTGGTCACGTTGGCCGGGCCACTGGCCATCTTCGGGGTCGCCGAGTTCTGGCTGCAACGGTTCGGACGCGAGGGGTCGCGGGCGTTCCGTTGGGTACGCCCGTCCATCGCGCTGGTCACGGTCACGTCCGGGCTGCTGGTCGTCGCGCTCGTCGGCTGGGGACTGCTCGACCGGCATGATCCCGGCACCGGCGACCTGCGGATCGGGCTCGCCCCGATCATCCTGTCGCTCGTCGCCATGGCGCTGTCCGGGTCGGCGCTCCAGCTGCAGGGCGCCTACGGGCGGCTCGCGGCTCTGCAACTGGCGCCGCAGGTCGGTCGACTTGTCGTGGCCGTTCTGACCCTGTCCTTCGGGCTGTCGGCACTCATGGTGGCGCTGGGCTACGCACTCGTGGCCGCCGTCACGGTGGCCATGAGTGTCCTGATGATCGCGCCGTTCTGGTACGGGCGGGCGACGCTGGAGGGCCACCCGCCGGCGCTCCGTCGCCCGACGCGGCCACCCCGGGCCCGCCACCTCGTCGCCGCCACGTGGCTGTTCCTGCTGGGCAGCCTCTTCTACCAGCTCGGCATGCAACTGGGCATCGTCGTCTCCGCGGAGTTTCTGAGCTCGGAGTCCGCCGCGGTGCTCGCCGTGCCCATGACGCTGTTGACCGCGATCTACCTGCTGCCGCGCATCGTCTACCAGCAGTACTTCCTGGCGAAGCTGCACCGGTGGTCCCGCTCCAACCGCAACGCGGTCCTCATCGCGTACCGCGCCGGCACGGTCGGGATGATCGGTCTCGGGTTGCTCCTCGGCGCCGTCGTCGCGCTGGTCGGGCGTTACGCCATTCCGCTGATCTTCGGCGCGGAGTACCGGACCTCCGTACCGGTGATGGCCATCCTCGCGCTGGCGATCCCACTGCGCTTCGGTGCGGCGAGCGTCGAGTCGCTGTTGATGAGCGGCGGCCTGGTGCGGCAGAAGGTGCTGTATCAGGGGCTGGGCTCGCTCGCCTACCTGGCCGCGCTGGCCACCGCGATCCCGCTGTTCGGGGTGGCTGGCGCCGCCTGGGCGACGGTGCTGTCCGAGGCGATCGTTCTCGTGCTGTTCTGGTCCCGAGCGAAGCGCGACGTCGTGGCGGGCGCCGAACTTCCCCCCTGGGCGGAGATCCGGCGGACGGTCCTGAGGAGCTGAGCCGGGGTGACCCAGCGGCCCCGACGTCGGTCGTCGGGGCCGCGAAGGGTCAGGCCAGCGGACCGACCTCGCGTTCGATGGCGGTACGCAGGTCGCGGTCGGACACCGTACGGCGGGCCGCCTCCATGGCCGGGGCGAGGAAGATGTCCGGGCCCGGCTCGCCGGCGAACGCCCGTACCGCCCCGACCGCGGCCCGGCCGGCCGGCGACGGCACCAGCGGCGCGCGCAGCTGAAGGCCGCGCACCGCGGCCAGCAGCTCGACCGCGAGCACGCTGGACAGGTTGTCCAGCACGGTGCGCAGCTTCTTGGCCGCCGCCCAGCCCATCGAGACGTGGTCCTCCTGCATCCCGCTGGTGGGCAGGGAATCCACCGAGGCGGGCGCGGCCAGCCGGCGGTTCTCCGCGACGATCCCGGCCGCCGTGTACTGGGCGATCATCAGCCCGGAGTTGACCCCGGCGTCGGGGGAGAGAAACGCCGGCAGCTCCCGGTTGCGGGCCACGTCCAGCAGCCGGTCGACCCGCCGCTCGGCGATCGCCCCCACCTCCGCGGCGGCGATGGCCAGGAAGTCGGCGGCGAAACCGAGCGGAGCACCGTGGAAGTTTCCGGTCGACTCGACCCGGCCGTCCGGCAGCACCACCGGGTTGTCCACCACCGAGACCAGCTCCCGGTCCGCCACCGTCCGCGCGAACTCCAGCGTGTCCCGGGCGGCCCCGGCCACCTGCGGCGCGCAGCGCATCGAGTACGCGTCCTGCACGGCGTGCGCCAGGTCGTCCCGGTGCGAGTCCATCACCCGGGAGTCCTGGAGCAGCCGGTGGATGTTCGCCGCCGAGGCCGCCTGCCCGGGGTGCGGACGGATGGCGTGCAGCTCGGGCAGGAAGGGCCGCTCGGAGCCGAGCATCGCCTCGATGCCCAGCGCGGCGGTGACGTCGGCCATGGTGAACAGGTGCGCGGCGTCGTCGATGGCCATCAGCAGCATGCCGAGCATGCCGTCGGTGCCGTTGATCAGCGCCAGCCCCTCCTTGGCGGCCAGCTCGATCGGCTTGAGCCCGGCGGCGGTCAGCACGTCCGCCGCGTCCTGGCGCTCGCCGGTCGGGCCGAGCACCCAGCCCTCGCCGAGCAGCACCAGCGCGCAGTGCGCCAGCGGCGCCAGGTCGCCGGAGGCACCCAGCGAACCGTGCTCCGGCACCCAGGGCGTGATGTCGTGGTTGAGCAGGTCGAGCAGTGCCTCGGCGACCAGCGGGCGGACGCCGGAGTGGCCGAGCGCGAGCGAGCGGACCCGTAGCAGCATCATCGCGCGGACCACCTCGCGCGGCATCGGCGCGCCCACCCCGGCGGCGTGCGAGCGGATCAGCGCATGCTGGAGCTCGGCCCGGCGCTCCGGGGCGACGAACGTGTTGGCGAGCGCCCCGAACCCGGTCGACACCCCGTAGACGGGGCGGCCGGACGACTCGATGCCGTCCACGATGGCCCGGCTGGTCGCCATCGCGTCGATGGTGGCCGGGTCGAGGACGACCTTGGCGGTGCCGCGGGCCACCGCGAGCACGTCGGCGGGGGAGACCCCGGTGGGCAGAATGGTCACGGTCGTCATTGCGGAACTCCGTTGAGCAGGACCTGGCGGATCAGTGGAACACCGGGCCGGTAGGCCAGGTGCAGGTACGACGGCGCTTCCAGGACGACCAGGTCGGCCCGGGCGCCGGGGGTGAGCACACCGATGTCGTCGCGGCGCAGCGCCCGCGCGCCGCCCAGCGTCGCGGCCCGGACCGCCTCGGCCGGGGTCATCCGCATCTCGCGGACCGCGAGGGCCACGCAGAACGGCATCGACGAGGTGTACGACGAGCCGGGATTGCAGTCGGTGGCGAGCGCGACGGTGACACCCGCGTCGAGCAGGCGGCGGGCGTCCGGGTACGGCGAGCGGGTGGAGAACTCGGCGCCGGGCAGCAGGGTCGCCACCGTGCGGGTCCCCGACCCGTCGGGGTGGGCGGTACCGGCCAGCGCGGCCACGTCGGCGTCGCTGAGGTGGGTGCAGTGGTCGACGCTGGCCGCGTCCAGCTCCACGCCGAGCCGCACGCCGGGGCCGGGGCCGAGCTGGTTGGCGTGCACCCGCACGCCCAGCCCGGCGGCCTGCCCGCAGGCCAGGATGGCCCGGGCGTGGTCGACGTCGAACGCGCCCCGCTCGCAGAACACGTCGATCCACTTCGCGTGCGGTGCGGCGGCGGCCAGCATCGGCCCGCACACCAGCCCCACGTAGTCGTCGGGACGGTCGGCGTACTCGGCGGGCACCACGTGCGCGCCGAGGAAGGTGGTCTCGGCGCTGGTCTCGGCGGCGATCCGCAGCGAGCGGGCCTCGTCGGCGACGGTCAGCCCGTACCCGCTCTTGATCTCCATGGTGGTGGTGCCCTGCCGCAGCGCCTCCCCGCGCAACCGGCGCACGGTGGCGCGCAGCTCGTCGTCGGAGGCGGCCCTGGTCGCGCCGACCGTGGTGCGGATGCCGCCCCCGGTGTACGGCTCGCCGGCCATCCGGGCGGCGAACTCGGCGGCCCGGTCGCCGGCGAAGACCAGGTGCGCGTGGCTGTCCACGAAGCCGGGCAGCACGGCGGCCCCACCGGCGTCGACCCGCCGGTCGGCGGCGGGCGCGTACGCCGCGGGCCCGACCCAGGCGACCCGGCCCTCCTCGATGAGGACGGCCGCGTTCCGGCGGATGCCCAGCGGGCCCTCGCCGGCGCCGTTGGTGACCAGCTCCCCGATGTTGTCCACCAGCAGGCTGCTCATGAGGGAGTCACCGCCTCGATCGAGGCCGACAGTTCGGCCGGCACGTCCACGGTCAGGTGCCGGCCCTCGGCCACCACCACCCGGCCGTCCACCACGACCTGTACGACGTCCGCCGCCCCGGCCGCGAAGAACGCGCCCACCGGCGGCACCCCGGCGGTGCGGGCGCTGTCCAGCCGTACCGTGACCAGGTCGGCGCGGGCGCCGACGGCGATCCGCCCGGCGTCGGCCCAGCCCAGCGCGGCGTGCCCGGCGGAGGTGGCGGCGATCAGCAGCTCGGCCGGGCTGAAGTGGCCGCGGCGCCGGGTGCGCAGCCGCTCGTCCAGCTCCACCGCGCGGGCCTCCTCGAAGAGGTCGATCACGGCGTGGCTGTCGCTGCCCAGGCTCAACCGGATCCCCGCGTCGGCCATCAGCCGGGCCGGGCCGATGCCGTCCGCGAGGTCCCGTTCGGTGGTCGGGCAGAGGCACACCCCGGTCCGGCTCTCCCCGAGCAGCGCCAGATCACCGCTGGTCGGGTGGGTGGCGTGCACGGCCGTGGTGTCCGGCCCGAGCACGCCGTGCTCGGCGAGCAGCGCGGTGGGCGTACGCCCGTGCACGGCCCGGCACTCGTCGTTCTCGGCGGGCTGCTCGGAGAGGTGCACGTGCAGCGGCGCGCGCCGGTCCCGCGCCCAGTCGGCCACCGTGCCGAGCTGGTCGGCGGGGACCGCCCGCACCGAGTGCACGGCCGCGCCGACCCGCGCGTGCCCGTCCGTCGGCTGGAACGCCGTCGCCCGTTCGGCCCAGCGGGCCGCGTCGCCGTCGCCGAAGCGTCGCTGCGGCCCGGCCAGGTCCCGGCCGTCCACGCCGGCGGTCAGGTAGCAGGTGTCCAGCAGGGTGAGCCGGATTCCGGCGTGCGCGGCGGCCTCGACCAGCGCCTCGCCCATCGCGTTCGGGTCGTCGTAGGCGCCGCCGTCGGGCCGGTGGTGCAGGTAGTGGAACTCCCCGACGCAGGTGATCCCGGCCAACGCCATCTCGGCGTAGACCGCCCGGGCCAGGGCGAGGTAGGTGTCCGGGTCCAGGCGGTCCGCGACGGCGTACATCCGGTCCCGCCAGCTCCAGAAGTCGCCCCGGCCGCCGTGGGTACGCCCGCGCAGCGCCCGGTGGAACGCGTGCGAGTGCACATTGGCCAGGCCGGGCAGCGTCAGGCCTGGCAGTCGGGTCGCGTCCCGCAGCACCTCGACGCCGGCGGCCGGGCTTCCGGCCCCGACGAGTGGCGTGCGCGCCGTGATCCGGCCGTCCTCGACCTCGATCAGCACGTCCGGCGTGGGCTCGGCGTACTCGGGCAGCCAGGCGTACTCGGCCAGCCAGCGGGTCACCGGCATGTCAGCTCCTCAAGGACCCGGGCCAGCGCCACCACGCCGGCGGCGCAGTCCGCGTCGGTGGCCGCCTCGGCGGGGGAGTGCGACACCCCGGTCGGGTTGCGCACGAAGAGCATCGCGGTGGGCAGGTGCGCGGCCAGCACCCCGGCGTCGTGCCCCGCGCCCGTCGGCAGCACCGGCGCCCCGAGCAGCGTGGCCAGCCGGCCGGCCAGCCCGCCGTCGAAGGCGACCAGCGGGGTCACCGACTCCTCGGTCACCGTCACCGCCGTACCGTCGCGGCGCGCCCGCTCGGCGAGCTTGCCCCGCACCGCGTCGACCAGCCCGGTCAGCGTCTCCGGGTCGGCGGCGCGGGCGTCCAGCCAGCCGGTCACCCTCGACGGGATGGCGTTGGTGGCGTTCGGCTCGACGGCGACCCGACCCACCGTGGCGTGCGCGCCGCGCAGCCGGGCCTCCTTGTTGGCCGCCAGCACCGTGAACGCGTAGGTGAGCATCGGGTCGCGGCGGTCGGCCATCCGGGTCGTACCCGCGTGGTTGCCCTCGCCGACGACGTCGAAGCGCCACCGCCCGTGCGGCCAGATCGCGCTGGCCACCCCGACCGGCACGTCGGTCTCGACCAGCGCGCGGCCCTGCTCGACGTGCAGCTCCACGAAGGCGCCGAACCGGCCCAGCAGGTCCGGGCGGGCGCCCGCGGGCTGGTCGCCGAGCGCCTCGGCGAAACTCACCCCGGCCGCGTCGCGCAGCCCGGCCGCGCGGTCGGCCGGCAGCGCCCCGGTGAGCAGCCGCGACCCCAGGCACGGTACGCCGAAGCGCGCGCCCTCCTCCTCGACGAACGCGGCCAGCACCAGTGGTCGGCCCGGCGTGACGCCGGCGGCCCGCAGCTCGTCCACGGCGAGAAACGCGCTGACGATGCCGAGCGGCCCGTCGTACGCCCCGCCGTGCGGCACCGAGTCGAAGTGGCTGCCGGTCAGCACCGCGTCCCCGGCCTCCGGGTCGCCCCAGTGCGCGAACAGGTTGCCGTTGCCGTCCTCGGTGACCGGCAGGCCGCGCTGGTCAGCCTGGGAACGGAACCAGGTCCGCAGCTCGAACTCGGGCGCGGTCAACGCGTAGCGCAGGTAGCCACCGCTGCCGGCGTCCCGCCCGACCGGCGCGATCTCGTCCCACAGCTTCCGGAATCGAACGGCAAGGTCGTCGGTCACGCCGGGCCCTCTGCCATCGGGGTACGGACGCCGGTGCGGGTCGCGACCTCGCGGGCGATGTCGTAGCCGGCGTCGACGTGCCGGATGACGCCCATCGCCGGGTCGTTGGTGAGTACCCGCTCGATCTTCTGCCCGGCGAGGGCGGTGCCGTCGGCCACGCAGACCTGCCCGGCGTGGATGGACCGGCCGATGCCCACCCCGCCGCCATGGTGGATGGACACCCAGGAGGCGCCGCTGGCCGTGTTGACCAGCGCGTTGAGCAGCGGCCAGTCCGCGATCGCGTCGGAGCCGTCGGCCATCGCCTCGGTCTCCCGGTACGGGCTGGCCACGCTGCCCGCGTCCAGGTGGTCCCGGCCGATGACGACCGGCGCGGAGAGTTCTCCGGAGGCGACCATCTCGTTGAACCGCACGCCCGCCCTGTCCCGTTCGCCGTAACCGAGCCAGCAGATCCGGGCCGGCAGGCCCTGGAAGGCGACCCGCTCGCCGGCCAGCCGGATCCACCGGGCCAGCGACTCGTTCTCGGGGAACAACTCCAGGATGGCCCGGTCGGTGGCGGCGATGTCGGCCGGGTCACCGGAGAGCGCCGCCCACCGGAACGGGCCCTTGCCCTCGGAGAACAGCGGCCGGATGTACGCCGGCACGAAGCCGGGGAAGTCGAAGGCCCGCTGGTAGCCGGCGAGCTGCGCCTCGCCCCGGATCGAGTTGCCGTAGTCGAAGACCTCCGCGCCGGCGTCGAGGAAGCCGACCATCGCCTCGACGTGCCGGGCCATGGACGCCCGGGCCCGGTCGGTGAACTCGGCCGGCTTCGCCGCCGCGTACTCCCGGGCGTCGGCCAGGTCCACCCCAACCGGCAGGTACGACAGCGGGTCGTGCGCGCTGGTCTGGTCGGTCACGATGTCGATCGCGACGCCCCGGCTGAGCAGCTCGGGGAACACCTCGGCGGCGTTGCCGACCACGCCGACGGAGAGCGCCCGCCGGTCCCGCTTCGCGGCCAGCACCCGCCGCACCGCGTCGTCCAGCGAGTCCGCCACCTCGTCCAGGTAGCGGTCGTGCACCCGGCGGTCGAGGCGGGTCCGGTCGACATCCACGATCAGGCAGGCGCCGCCGTTCATGGTGACGGCGAGCGGCTGCGCGCCGCCCATCCCGCCGCAGCCGGCGGTCAGCGTCAACGTGCCGGCGAGGGTGCTCTGGAACCGCTTGGTGGCGACGGCCGCGAACGTCTCGTAGGTGCCCTGGAGGATGCCCTGGGTGCCGATGTAGATCCACGAGCCGGCGGTCATCTGCCCGTACATCGTCAGGCCGAGCTGTTCGAGGCGGCGGAACTCCGGCCAGGTCGCCCAGTCGCCCACCAGGTTGGAGTTGGCCAGGAGCACCCGGGGCGCCCACTCGTGGGTGCGCAGCACACCGACCGGGCGGCCGGACTGCACCAGCATCGTCTCGTCCTCGCGCAGGTCGGTCAGCGTGCGGACCAGCGCGTGGTACGACGGCCAGTCCCGCGCGGCCTTGCCGGTGCCGCCGTAGACCACCAGGTCCTTGGGGCGTTCGGCCACCTCGGGGTCGAGGTTGTTCATCAACATCCGCAGGGCGGCCTCCTGCTGCCACCCGCGGGCGGTGAGCTGGCTGCCCCGTGCGGCACGGACGTGCTGGGTCATCTCTGATCTCCTTCGGGTCAACCGAGGAACAACTGACGGCGGGCCGCGGAGGCTTCGAACGCCTCCAGGCGGCGCTGGGTGTCGGCCGGCGCGGCGTCGCAGATCGCCTGCAACAGCACCATGGCCAGGGTCATCGGGGCGGTGTGCAGGTCGAAGACGAGCTGGGCGCCGACGGCTGCGGGGAGCACCACGTCGGAGTGTTCGGTGGCCGGGCTGACCGGCGAGTCGGTGATCGCCACCACGGTCAGCCCGGCGGCCCGCGCGTCGCGCAGCGCGTCCAGGGTCTCCCGGGGATAGCGGGGCAGCACGAAGGCCAGGACCGCCGAGGCACCGGCCTCGGCGGCCTGCTCCAGGCGGTCGGCGAGCAGGCTGCCACCGTCGTCGAGCACCCGGACGTCCGGGTGCACCTTGGCGGCGAAGTAGGCGAAGTACGCGGCCAGCGGCGCGGCGGCGCGCAGGCCGAGCACCGGTAGCGGGCGGCTGGCGGCGAGCAGCCGGCCGGTTTCGGCGATCCGGTCCCGGTCGGCGAGCTGACCGGCGAGTCGGTCCAGGTTGCCCATCTCGGCGCGGACCGCCTGCTGGAGTTCGTTGCCGGCGTCCGCCGGGCCGCCGGGGGTGGCGGTGGTGAGGTCGCGCAGCCGGCGGCGCAGCGCCGGGTAACCGTCGTGGCCGAGCGCGACGGCGAACCGGGTGACCGACGGCTGGCTGACCCCGGCCAGCTCGGCCACCTCGGCCGCGGACAGGTACGCCACGGCGGAGGCGTGCTGCACCAGGCAGTGGGCGATCCGACGCTGGGTCGGGGTGAGCCGCACGCCGTGGAACAGGCCGAGCACCCGCTCGGTGGGCGCGGCGACAGCTCCTTCATTCACGGCATGACTCTATGCATGAAAACTTTCAGAGGGCAACCGTTCCTTCGCCACACGTTCCACTGACCGGTCGGTGGGCCGACCGGTGGGCGACCGGGCGAGCGTCCCCTCTGTAGGATCCGCACGGCGGTCGAGCAGAGGAGTGCGCATGCAGTCGGTTGGCCCGTACCGGTTCACCCACATGTTGGGCACCTGCCCTGTGGGCAAGGCCTGGGCTGCCATCGACGAGCAGGGCCGTTTCGTGACCGTGGCGGTGCTGGACGCCGTGGCCGCGAGCACGCCGGGGTGGCGTGAAGCGTTCGCCGGGACAGCCAACGCCATGTCGCAGAGGCCGGGCGGCCAGGCTTTCGCGTACGCCGACTTCTTCGCCGCCGAGCCGTGGGCGGCCTATCCCGCGGAGGCCGGCCAGGGCGCCGAGAAGTTGTTCCGCGCGCTGGGGCAGGAATACCACCCGGCGCCGACGGAGAACAGCGGCTCGCCCGAGGACGGCGGCTCGACGGAGCCGGTCACCGGGGTGCCGCGGCAGGTCTCCGGACCGCCGCAGTCGGTGTCCGGCCCTCCGCAGCAGGTCTCCGCGCCACCGCAGCCGGTGTCCGGCGCCCCGCTGCCGACGTCCGGAGCACCGTTCGCGCCGTGGGCGCTGCACGCCGGCGGGCTGCCGACCGTGCCGCCCGCACCGACCCCGTCGCCCGCCACCGACGCGCCCCAGTCACCCGCGCCGGTGTCCGCCGCTCCGGCGGATCCGCCTCCCTACGACCCGTTCAACGCCTCGGCCCGGCGCATCAAGCCGTCGGAGCCGCCGCCGCGCCGTACCGGGCTCTGGGCGGGGCTGGCCGCGCTGGTGCTGGTGGCGGCCGTGGGCAGTGGAGTGGCCATCTGGTCGATCGCCGGCAAGGACCAGCCCGATCCGTACACTCCGCCGACCGCGATCGCCACGGCGTCCTCCGGTGACGCCGCGGCCGAGCCGGCCCTGAAGCCGTGGGCGCAGGCCACCCTGTACAGCCCGGAGGAGCACGCCCTCGCGGTCGCCGCGCCGTCGCTGGTCTTCATCGAGGCGGTCTTCACCGGATACGTCCGCGACACCAGGACGAACGCCCTGGTGTACCCGCGGCCCGTCTCCTTCATCCGTCGGTGCAGTGGCTTCGTGGTGAGTCCGGACGGCCACGCCGTCACCAACGGGTCCTGCGTCAAGCCGACGGAGGGGCACGCCCGCTGGCTCGCCGTCGACGCGCTGGCCAGGGTGCTCGTGCAGGAGAAGAAGCTTTCCGCCGCGCAGATCTCCACCTACATCGCCACCAACCTCGCCAAGGTGCGGTTCACCGGCGTGGAGCCGACCACCGAGCCGACCAGCGCGGTGTACGGCCAGCTCAACACCGCGAAGGGCAACGTGACGGAGGCGCCGGCCATCCCGGCCGAGATCGTCCGGAGCCTGCCCGAGGACAGCGGCAACACCGCACTGATCAAGCTCGCCCAGGGCGGTCTGCCCGCGGTGGAACTCAACCCGTCCGCCAGCCTGGCGGCGGACGCCTCGGTGCGCATCCTCGCCTTCACGACCACCGACGTCGTCTTCCGCAACGCCACCTACCGTCCCCAGTCCAAGCTGGTGACGATCACCGGTACGAGCGAGCGCGGACCTGTCTCGTTCTACCTCATCAACGAGGATCTCGGCACGGTGTCACACGGGGGCATCGCCCTCGATCCCGCCGGTCGGGTGGCCGGCCTGATCTACCAGGATCAGGCGAGTCCGGACCGCGCGAACCGAGCGGTGCTGCCGGCGTCGACGATCGCCGCGCTGCTGGCCGAGGCCGGGGTCGGAAACGCGCTCGGCGACTCCGACAAGCTCTACCGCGGCGGGCTGGACGCGTACTTCGGCGGCGACTCGTCGAGCGCCATCACCCAGCTTGAGGGCGCTGCCGCCGCGTCGCCCGCCAACCTGCTCGCGCAGGCCTACCGGCAGAACGCCGCCGAGCGTCAGCGGTTGGAGAGCGCGTCGCGGGCGCAGTCGGACACCCTCGTCCTCGTGCTGGTCGGCTCCGCGGCCGTGCTGCTCATCGCCCTTGTCGTCCTGGTCGTGATGCTCGTCCGTCGCCGCCACCACTGAGCGACCGACGACCGGACAATTTCGCCGGATCGGACACATCGGAATATAAGCGTTGATGGTCCGTCTCGGCGATCACTCTCATTGGTCATTCCCGCAGTGAAAAAACCGTGCCGCCCAAAAAGTCAGATGTTCGGGTGAGTTCGAATCCACCGGACGGCGTGCCGTGGCCGGCCGGCCCTTGCCAGGGTCTGCACGTGGGCTGATCCGAGCGGTGACCAGCGAAATCCCTTGGTGGGCAAGCGATTTCCGCTCGACTTCACGACGCCCGGCAGGTGATGGTGTGCCGATGCGGCGATCGCTATACTCCGTCTTGTTGCGCGATGGATCTTCATTGTCGTCGATCGAGGGAACGGTCCTGCGAACGCGTCGCTGAAAATCGCTGCGAATGGTGGCTTTCATGGGGGTGGCGAAGGTGAGCGTGTCGGATCGTCGTGTCTTGTGGACTGGCGGGGCTGGCCGGCTGAGCGGTCAAGGCAGTCCGGGCGGGCTGCGAAACGGCGTCCGTCCGTGACGAACCACCCCGCATACTCGCCCCCCTCCTTGCGTGACGCCGCTGGCAGCACACTCCCCTCCGGTGACCGGCCTCCGCTGCCGATGATCGATGGGCCCACGGTGCCGTCGATGCCGGCCGTCGGCGCCTCGACCCTCCCGCTCACCCGTGTGGCGGACCAGGTGACCCCGGCGATCTCGGTCTGCATCGCCGTCCGGGACCGGCCCGAGCTCCTGGTGAAGTCCATCCAGAGCGTGCTCGCCGGCAGTTTCGACGATTTCGAGCTCATCGTGGTCGACGACGGTTCGGCCGTACCCGCTCAGGACGGGTTGGCCGAGGCGGGCCTGCTCGCCGACCCGCGGATCCGCCTCATCCGGCAGCAGCCCACGGGGATCAGCGCCGCGCGCAACGCTGCCCTGCGCGTCGCGCGCGGCAGGTTCATCACCGTGCTCGACTCGGACGACGAGTTGGCCCCCGACGGTCTGGCCCGGATGCAGGAATTCATCGCACGGACGGGTGCGCGCTGGGTCTACACGGACTACGAGGAGATCGTTGGCGGTTCGGCGAAGGTGATCAGGCTCCCCTCCTATCCGGATGCCCGTCGCATGCTCCGGTCCGTGCTGACCCGGCCCCGGCTGCCCTTCAAGCACTCCGGCATGACGATCGACCGTGAGCTGCTGCTACAGCTCGGCGGGTACGACGAGCAGATGTCCATCAAGGTGGATGTCGAACTGGTCCTGCGCGCCCTCAGCAACGGGGTCCACCTGCGGCGACTCGACGAGCCGATCGTTCGATTCCATCGGCACAGCGGCAGCATCAGCCGGCGGCGCATCGCCGGCCTCGTCGCCTGGCGCAAGATGATCAAGATGTACAGCCGTCCGCGTGTTCCGGGGCTCGCCCTGGCCGTCGTGACGGTGCGCGCGGTGAGTGAGATCGGCAAATGGTTGGTCACGGCCCTCGGGCGGTGATCCGCCCCTGCACGGGACGGCGTCGTCGACCGCATGGATCGGCTCCGCCGTCGATGGCTCCACGCCGGTCGAGCGGCACCGCGAGAAGCCGACTCATGACGCTCTGACATCCCGGAGCTGTCGGCGTGGCGCGATACCTCGAAGGACTGATCGGATCACAGCAGGAGCGCCCGAACCGCCACTAGGCAGGACGCCTTTCTGCCGCATAGGGTGCACGTCGCGATCTCCCGACGGGGGCGATGTGGGAAAGGAAGGTCGTGTCCGCGCACACTCAGTTCCTCACGGCTGTCACACCACAGCAGACACCGAGGTTCGATCCCGATCTGGGGGTGATCACGCCTCCCTCCAACGGCATGGCACGGTCCGTGTTCGCACGCCCGGTCGCACCGCGGGCCAACTGGCGACGGCGCTACGTGGCCTGGCTGGTCCTGCTCGACGCGCTCGCGGCCCTGGCCGCCAGCCGGACGGTCGTCGCCCTGCTGGCCGAGGCCGACGCCGGCTTCTGGGACCAGCGGGTGCTCGGGAACGTCAGCTCCTTCACCCTCGTGGCGAACATCGGCGTCCCCCTCGGTTGGTTGCTCCTGCTCGTCGCCGCCGGGGCGTACGACCAGCGTGCGCTCGGGCTGGGCACCGAGGAGCTCAAGCGGGTGGCCCGGGCCAACCTCGCGATGGCCGCCACGGTCTCGTTCCTCGCCCTCGGCTTCAAGAAGGACCTGTCCCGGGCGACGGTCGCCGCGATCATCATCTGCCTGCTGCTCTACACCCTGGTGGCTCGCTTCGCCGCTCGGGTCGTGCTGCGCCGGATCCGGCGCACCGGGCGGGCGTCGCAGAAGGTGCTGCTGGTCGGCCGGCTTTCCGACGCGCTCGCGCTGCACGAGGTGGTGACCCGCAACTACGGCGCCGGGCTCCACCCGATCGCCATCCACCTGCCACATCACCCCCGACCGGGCGAGCGGGTGAACGCCCCGGTGCCGGTCTACGTGGGCTGGGACCTGGTGCCGCTGGTCCAGCAGCTCGGCGCGGACACCATCGCGGTCTGCGGCCCCGCCAGCCTGGAGTCGTACGAGCTGCGCAAGCTCGCCTGGCAGTTGGAGGGCACCGGCCTGAACCTGGTGGTGGTTCCCCAGGTCACCGACGTCACCGGCCCGCGCATCCACGTCCGGCCGATCGAGGGCCTTCCCCTGCTCAATGTGGACGAGCCCACCATCTCCGGCCTGTCGCTGCTGGCCAAGACCGTGCTCGACCGGTTCACCGCACTGCTCGGGCTGGTGCTGCTGAGCCCGGTGCTGCTCGCCATCGCCCTGGCCATCAAGTTCAGTGACCCGGGGCCGGTGATGTTCCGGCAGACCCGGATCGGTCACGAGGGCCGCGCTTTCAAGGTCTGGAAGTTCCGGACCATGTACACCGACGCCGAGCAGCGGCTGGCCGCCCTGCAGCATCGCAACGAGAGCGACGGCCTGCTGTTCAAGATGAAGGACGACCCTCGGGTCACCCCCATCGGCCGGCACCTGCGGGCGCTCTCGCTGGACGAGCTGCCCCAGCTGATCAACGTGCTGCGGGGGCAGATGTCACTGGTGGGCCCGCGCCCGCTGCCCACCGAGGACGACGACTACCGCGGTGACGTCCGCCGGCGGCTGCTGGTGCGGCCGGGCATCACCGGCCTCTGGCAGATCTCCGGCCGCTCCGACCTGACCTGGGACGACGCGGTCCGGCTGGACCTGCACTACGTGGACAACTGGTCGCTGGTGTACGACCTCGCCATCCTGTGGAAGACGGTCAGCGTGGTGCTGGCCCGGCGGGGCGCGTACTGATCCGGAGTTCCGGAGACGTCGAGGGGCGGTGGCCTTCCGGCCACCGCCCGTCAGTGTTCGTGCCGCCGCCCGCCACCGGCAAAGCGCCGGCGGGCGGAGGGACCTACGGCTTCTTCGCGCCGGCGAGGATGTCCGGGACCGCGTCCCGGCGCACCGCGTCGTAGAACGACTTGACCCGGTTCGTGTCGGCCAGGACGACGCTCTCCGAACCGATCCGGCCGGTGCCCTTGGTGGGGCTGGTGACGAAGGTCAGGTTGCTGCCGCGGACGCCGCGCATCTGGTTGGCCGTCTCCAGCAGGGACAGCTCCTTGTCCACCGACACCGAGTTCGAGGTGGCCTTGAGGAACGAGTTCAGCTTGCCGGGGTTGGTCAGGAGGCCACCGGAGGAGGCCTTGTCGATGATCGCCTTGATGACCTGCTGCTGGTGCCGGATCCGGGCGAAGTCACCGTCCGCGAACTGCTTGCGCTGGCGTGCGTAGTCGAGCGCCGCCTCGCCGTCCATCCGCTGCATTCCCTTCTCGAACGTGCGGAACGGCGCGTGGATCGAGGTGAACCGCTTCTCCGAGTTGACCTCGATGCCGCCCAGCGCGTCGATGATTTCCTTGAACCCGGCGAAGTCGATCAGAGCCACGTGGTCCACCCGTACCTTGGTGAACGACTCCACGGTCTGCACCATGAGCGGCACGCCGCCCCAGGCGTACGCGGCATTGATCTTGGCGTCCCGGCCGCCGTTGTTGCCGTCCGCGGATCGCGGCACCGACACCCAGGTGTCCCGGGGAATCGAGATCAGCTGGGCGCTGGACCGGTCCTTCGGCAGGTGGGCGAGGATGATCGTGTCGGTCCGCGAGCCGGAGGTCTTCTCCGGGTCACGCGAGTCGCTGCCCAGGATCATGATGTTCATCGCGCCCTCGACCGCCGCCTGCGGGCGACCCTCCTCCGGCACACCCTGGAACGCGTCCACGCGATCGATGTCACCCTCGACCGAACGCAGGTAAAGGCCGCCGGCGATCACCCCTCCTCCCCCCACCAGCGTCACCACCAGCAGGCTGATCAGGAGAATCCGCCGCCAGCGGCGTCGTTGGGGTGGCTGCGGGCCAACCGGCTCGCCGTCGTCCACTCGCAGTGGCTGGCCGGCGGTCCCGGTCGAGTAGTACGCGCCGGGCTGCGCGGTCTCATTGTGACGTGGCATGGCGCGATGCTACTGACTCGGCTTTCGGCCCGAGTACCCTCGTCCGGCCGGCACCGCCCGCCGACGGGTTGAACTGTCGACCGAACTCAATGGCAACAACCCCTGCCGCAAGGCCCGCCGGCCTGATAAGAAGCTCCGGTGGACGCAACGAAGCTCCGACGGGCCATCGCCCGCACCCCGCTCGCGCCCGTCGCCGCCTTCCCGAAACGGCTGGCCCGTGTCGCCCGGCACGACGCCAAGGTGCTGCGCACCTCGGCCCGATGGCTGGTCACCTCGCGGGAACACCACAACTACACCTACGACCTGACCAAACTCAGCCGCCACCACCTGGCCTGGTTCGTCAGCGTGATCTGCGACCGCCCGGTCGAGCAGGTCCGCGGCTGGTTCGACGAGGTCGAGTCCGACCAACCCCTGCGACAGCACATCGAGCAGGCCACGGCGGGCTCCGCCCGGCGGGGGCTGGCCGACCGGCAGGTCCGCTACGCCCGCCGGATCGGCTGGTACGCGATGGTCCGGGCCACCCGCCCCGCACACGTGGTGGAGACCGGCGTCGACAAGGGGCTGGGCAGCTGCGTCCTGGCCGCGGCGCTGCTGCGCAACGCGCAGGAGGGCCACCCGGGCCGGGTCACCTCACTGGACATCAATCCCGAGGCCGGCTACCTGGCCCGCACCGCCCCCTGGTCGGAGGTGGTCGACCTGGTGATCGGCGACTCGATCGCCTCGATCGGCGCTCTGGACCGCCCGGTCGACCTCTTCCTGCACGACAGCGACCACAGCCGGGCACACGAGAAGCGCGAGTTCGACGCGGTGGAGCCGAAGCTCGCCCCCGGCGCGATCCTGCTCACCGACAACGTCACCAGCACCAATGTGCTCGCCGAACACGCCGAGCGCACCGGCCGGCGGTTCCTCGCCTACCGGGAGAGCCCCGCCAACCACTGGTACCCCGGCGACGGCATCGGCGTGGCATGGTAGCCCCGTGCGGCTGACCTCGATCCACACGTACCCCGTCAAGGGCTGCCACCGGCTCGACCACGACGACGCCCTCGTGCGGCCGTGGGGCCTGGCCGGCGACCGCCGCTGGATGGTGGTGGACGCCGACGGCGTCGGCGTCACCCAGCGGGAGACCACCCGGCTGGTCGGCCTGCGCGCCACCGTGCGCCCCGGTGGTCTCACGCTGCGCGCCGACGGTCAGCCCGACCTCGACGTGCCCGAGCCGGCCGACGGTGACCCGGTGGACGTGCGCACCTTCCGCAACCGGAAGCTTCCGGTGCCCGCGCTGCCCGCCGGCCCGGCGGCCGACGCCTGGCTCGGCGCGCTGCTCGGCCGGCCGGTCCGACTGGTCTGGTTCGCCCGGCCGACCCGACACCTCGCCGCCGCGGATCGCGAACACGACACCGGCGACCAGGTCAACTTCGCGGACGCCTACCCGCTGCTGCTGACGAACTCCGCCTCCCTCGACGCGCTCAACGACTGGCTCGCCGAGGCCGGGGAGGAACCGGTGCCGATGGCCCGGTTCCGGCCCAACCTGGTCATCGGCGGGGCCGCCGCGTGGGCCGAGGACGGCTGGGTCGGCCGGTCGCTGCGCATCGGTGACCTGCAGTTCCGTGCCGCCGGGCCATGCGACCGCTGCGTGGTGACCACGACCGACCAGGAGACCGGGGTACGCACGAAGGAGCCGCTGCGCACGCTCGGCCGGCACCGCAACGTCCACCAGAAACTCCTCTTCGGACTGCACCTCGTGCCCGTGCACGGCGGGCCCGTGGCCGTGGGCGCCCCGGTCGTCCCGGAGGTGTGACCGGTCCAGGGCTCGCCCGGGGTGAGCACGGCGATCACCGTCCGTCGACACTGTCTTAGCTTTCGCTTAGCCGGCTTGTCCGGTCGATGGCGGTTCGGGCAGCATCGCGGCGTGACGGACGGAAGCGCTCCCGGCGGCGTCGACATCGACATCGACCTCGATCTGGACCGGGCTCCGGACGACCGGCCCACGCCCTCGTCCGGCCCGATCCCCTGGCTGGTCGCCAGCGGCGTCACCGTCCTCGCGGCGGTGCTCGGGCTCACCCTGGCGCTGCGCTCCGGCTCCACTCCGGCCTGCGCCGCCGGCCGCGCGCTCGCCGCCCCGCCCACCGGCACCGCCACGCACAGCGGCAAGGCGACCTTCTACGACTCGAACGGCGCCGGCGGCAACTGCTCGAACCCGGCCGCCCCGGCCAACCGGCTCTACGTCGCGCTCGGTCCGACCGAGTACGCCGCCGGCGCCGCCTGCGGCGGGTTCCTCGACGTGACCGGTCCGAAGGGCAGCGTCCGCGTCCTGATCATGGACCAGTGCCCGGAGTGCGCACCCGGGCACCTCGACCTGTCCCGCGAGGCGTTCACCCGGATCGCCGACCCGGTCCAGGGCCTCGTACCGATCACCTACCGCGCGGTGGTCAACCCGCCGCTCCCCGGCCCGCTCACCTTCCGGATCAAAGAGGGCGCGTCGCAGTTCTGGTTCGCCGTCCGGATCGGCAATCACGGCAACCCGCTGCGCGCCGTCGAAGTCCGGCAGCGCGACAGCGGCCCGTGGCAGTCGACCGCCCGGCAGGACTACAACTACTGGCTGATCCCCTCCGGCGCCGGCGCCGGCCCGTTCACCATCCGGCTGACCGACGTGTACGGCAATCGGGCCACCGTCGCCGGCATCCGGATGGCGCCCGGTCAGATGCAGACCAGCACGGTCCGCATGTACGGGCGCGGCGCGGCAACCGCCACCTCGCGTCCGTCCGCGTCGGCGCGGCCGTCCGCCAATCGACCCGCGGCTACGCCGACGCCGGCCCGCCGCCCGGCCGAGGTGGCGAAGGCGAGCGCGTCGGTCACAGCGGTGGCCAACCCGCCGGGCACCCGGCCGGCCGGGGCCACGGCCCGCTGGTGCGCGAGCTGACCGCTCAGTCCGTGGACGTCAGGTCCAGCCACATCAGGACCTCGTCCCGGTCGTCACCGGGCGCCACCCGCAACGCGCGCGGCAGGCGACCGATCTCCCGGTACCCCAGCCGGCGGTAGAACCCGTCCAACCCCAGCCCGTCCCGCACCGTCACGTGCAGCGCCTCGTGGCCCAGCTCCCGGCCCAGCCGGGCGGCCTCGCGCATCAGCGCCGAGCCGTGGCCGGCACCCTGGGTGTCCGGGTGGACCATCACCCGCTTCAGCACGCACCAGTGCGCCTTGAGCGGGAACCGGTTGTCGCAGAAAATCGCTACACCCACCAGCCGGTCGCCGTCATATCCGACCAGCAGCCGGTCCGGTCCGTCGGCGATGCCGGCGAAGGTCGGATCGGCGGTGGCGCGGACGTCGGCCGCGGTGACCGGGGGTACGAAGCCGACCGCGCCGCCGGCGTTGCTGACATCCACCCAGAGGGCGACGATCTCGGCGCGCAGCTGCGGGGTCAGCTCGGGATCGAGGACGAAGCGCAAACTCACGCCCGCCATCCTGACCCCGCGACCAGGGCGCCGGCCCGTGATCGTGACATGCACGACAGGGCGCTTTGATCGAGCTGGGTGCCTCGT
The DNA here is from genome assembly GCF_003667455.1 of Micromonospora sp. CV4. NCBI lineage: Bacteria > Bacillati > Actinomycetota > Actinomycetes > Micromonosporales > Micromonosporaceae > Micromonospora > Micromonospora sp. CV4. Next base: position 59,652 of record NZ_RCVI01000140.1, read on the forward strand.
CCCGCGACGATGACGTGGGGCCGACGGGATTCGAACCCGCACTGGTACGGACCTAAACCGTATGCCTCCTGCCGTTGGGCTACGGCCCCTTGATGCTGTACTCCACCAGCGTCCACGGCCATTCTTGCCGACGAGGCAGTCGTCTGCCTATCGGGAAGCCGGTTGGAGTGACAGCGTCAGGATCGTAAACCACCCCGGGCTCCACGAGGGCGGGCCGTCGCTGACCAGCGTAGGTGGAGGTCTGGCTGTGACAGTTAGGGCACAGCAGCCGGAGGTTTCGTGGGCGGTTGTCGAGGAAGTCGCCGTTGATGTGATCCACGTGCAGCGTCAACTTGCCTCCTTGCCACGTCGAGCCGGTGCCGCAGACCTCGCAGTTCTCGGGAAGACCGATCGTGGCGAGAGCGCGCCTCAGGCGAACACCAGGGATTCGGCGGGAGCCCTCGGGAAGCACCACCAGCAACTCTTCCGGCGATGTCCGCCGCCAACGGACGCCTCGATTGTGCGCCTGGCCGGTGAAGTGGGACGTGTCGACGCCGAATCGTTTTAGCTGCCGACTGATGTGCGCGTGCGAGCCGCCGCTGACCCGGATGCCGAGCAGCCGCATCACCTCGGTGATGTTGCGAGCCGCAGCCGCCGCCGCGGCCAGCGCCTCGGGCGTGTACTTGTATCGAACCACTGACGGAACGTAGCCGCCCGGTACGACAGGTCAGTCGAGGCCGAGGTCGCGGCGGAGCTTGGCGACGTGCCCGGTGGCCTTGACGTTGTAGAGCGCCCGCTCGATCTTGCCGTCGGCGTCGATGACGAAGGTCGAGCGGATCACGCCGGTCACGGTCTTGCCGTACAGCTGCTTCTCGCCGTACGCGCCGTACGCGGTCAGCACCGCCTTGTCCACGTCCGACACGAGCGGGAACGTGATGGCGTCGCGGTCGCGGAATTTCGCCAGCTTCTCGGGCTTGTCCGGGGAGATGCCGACCACCTCGTAGCCGGCGGCCTGGAGGGAGGCGAGCGAGTCGCGGAAGTCGCAGGCCTGCTTGGTGCAGCCGGGGGTCATGGCCGCCGGGTAGGCGTAGAGGACCACCTTGCGGCCTCGCAGGTCGGCGAGGGCGAGCTGGTCGCCGGTGTCGGTGGGGAGGGTGAACTCGGGTGCGGGGTCACCGGGGGAGAGGCGGTCGGGCGCGGTCATGGCCCGACGATACCGCCGGGCGAGCCGGTGCCGCCGCAGGCGACGCGCGGAGCGGTCGCGGCCGCCGGTCGGCGGCGCCGGTCCCGAATGGTGATCAACAACATGCCTTGTTGCCAGGGTATGGCAACAACAGGGTTCGGGAAATAGGCTGACTTCCGCCGGCCCCGGACGGGTCCGCTGACGCGTGGGAGGTCGCGTGGAAACCCTGGCGATGCACATCTCGAACGGGATCATCGATGGTCCCGTCGCAGCGGTATTCGCGGCGCTCGCCCTGGCCGCGCTCACCGGCTGCGTCCTGCGCGGTCGGCGTGACCTCGACGACCGCCTGGCCCCGATGGCCGGCCTGGTGGCCGCGTTCATCTTCGCCGTCCAGATGCTCAACTTTCCGATCTTCACGGCCGGGGTGAGTGGTCACCTGCTCGGTGGCGCGCTCGCCGCGATGCTGGTCGGCCCGTGGGTCGGCGCGCTCTGCGTGTCGGTGGTGCTGGTCGTGCAGGCGCTGGTCTTCGGCGACGGGGGCGTGGCGATGCTCGGCCTCAACATCACCAACATGGCGCTGCTCGGCACCGCCGCGGCGTACGTGCTGATCGCCGTGCTGCTGCGGGTGCTGCCCCGCACGCCCGCCGGCCTGGCGGTCACCGGGTTCGTCGCCGCGATGCTCAGCGTGGTGGTCGCGTCCCAGGGCTTCGTTCTGCAGTACTGGCTGGGCGGCACCACCGACCTGGGCGGCAATCTGGCCAGCCTGGCCGGCACGATGGCCGGTGTCCACCTGCTGATCGGCATCGGTGAGGGTCTGATCACCGCCACCACCGTGGTCACCGTGGCGAAGGTGCGCCCCGACCTCGTCTACGCGCTGCGCGGGCTGCGTCCCGCGACCGTACCCACCGTTCCCGCCGTCGGAGGTGTCCGATGAAGAACCGCTCCTGGGCCTTCCTGGCCGGTGGCCTGCTGGTCGCCCTGCTGCTGGCGGGGGTGGTGAGCAACTACGCCTCGTCCCACCCGGACGGGCTGGACTCGTCGCTGCTCAAGGGATGCACCGTCGACGCCGATGACAACATCGTCGGCGGAAGCTGCCCTGCCCAGCAGGCCCGGGACCACGAGTTGGGGGACAGCCCGCTCGCCGACTACGGGGTGCGGGGCGTGGAGAACAGCTTCCTCTCCACCGGCCTCTCCGGGGTGCTCGGCGTGCTGCTCACCTTCGCGGTCGGCGCCGGTGGCTTCTGGCTGCTGCGCCGCCGTGGCACCACGACGCCCGCCGAGGGCGATGCCGCGACGTCCACCGACGACCGGCGCCACGCCGACGCCAACGGCTGAGCAGGGGTACGCGGATGGGAGCCGGTCACGGGCACGTGCTGTACCGGGAGTCCGACTCGCCGGTGCACCGGCTCCCACCCGAGGTCAAGATCGTGGCGATGGTGGTCTTCACGGTCGCCGTGGTGGCCACCCCGCGCGCCGCGTTCTGGGCCTTCGGCGCGTACGCCCTGCTGGTGGCGGTGGTGGCGGCGCTGGCCCGGGTGGGGCCGCGGTGGCTGCTCAGCCGGGCGCTGATCGAGCTGCCGTTCGTGCTGTTCGCCGTCGCGTTGCCGTTCCTCGGTGCCGGCGAGCGGGTCGAGGTGCTGGGCCTGCGGCTGTCCGAGGATGGGCTGCACGGCGCGTGGAACATCGTGGCCAAGGGCACCCTGGGCGTCCTCGCCTCGCTGCTGCTTGCCGCGACCACCACCACCCGGGACCTCATCGTCGGGCTGGACCGGCTGCACTGCCCGCAGGTGCTCACCCAGATCGCGACGTTCATGCTGCGCTACCTCGACGTGCTGGTCGGCGAGGCGCGGCGGATGCGGGTGGCCCGGATCTCCCGGGGTGACGATCCGCGTTTCCTGTGGCAGCTGCGCGGCTTCGCCGCCGGGATCGGGGCGCTGTTCCTGCGGGCGTTCGAACGCGGTGAGCGGGTCTACCTGGCGATGCTGTCCCGGGGTTACTCGGGGCGGATGCCCGAGGTCTGGCAGGGCGACGGCGCGGCGACCACCGGCCAGTGGCTGGTCGCCGCGACCGTGCCGGTGGTGGCGGCCTCCATCGCCGCCACCGCCGTCGTGCTGACATGATCGGTGTCGTGCAGACCGCTGTCTCGCTGGACGTTCGTGGCGTTCGGTACGCGTACCCGGACGGGCATGTCGCCCTGCAGGGGGTGGACCTGACCGTGCCGCGCGGGGGCCGGGTGGCCTTGCTCGGGCCCAACGGCGCCGGTAAGACCACGCTGGTGCTGCACCTCAACGGCATCCTCACCCCGACCGAGGGCACGGTGAGCGTCGGCGGCCTGACCGTGACGCCGGACCGGGCCACCCTGTCCGAGGTGCGCCGCCGGGTGGGCATCGTCTTTCAGGACCCGGACGACCAGCTCTTCCTGCCCAGCGTGGCGGAGGACGTCGCGTTCGGGCCGGCCAACCTGGGTCTGCGCGGGGCGGAGTTGGCCGCCCGGGTGGACGAGGCGCTCGCGGCGGTGGGGATGAGCGAGCACCGGGACCGGGCGCCGCAGCACCTGTCGTTCGGGCAGCGCCGCCGGGTGGCGGTGGCCACCGTGCTCGCCATGCACCCGGAGATCCTGGTGCTGGACGAGCCGTCGTCGAACCTGGACCCGGCGGCCCGGCGTGAGCTGGCCGAGATTCTGCGCGAGCTGCCGGTGACGCTGCTGATGGTGACCCACGACCTGCCGTACGCGGCGGAGCTGTGCGAGCGCTCGGTGATCCTGGACGGTGGCCGGATCGTCGCCGACGCCCCCACGCTGGACCTGCTGGCCGACTCCACGCTCCTGGCCAGCCACCGCCTCGAACTTCCGTACGGCTTCGCTCCGCGCCCCTGACCGGCGCGGGTCAGGTCTGGGCGGGGGCGGCGGTTCGGGAGGCGGCGTGCAGGCGCAGGACGCCGGCGGCGGTCGCGCCGGCGCCGGTGATCAGCACCAGCGCCACCATCACCCGGGCGACCTCGGCCGGCCAGGGCACCGGCGCGACCGACCGGGCGAACACCGCGGCGTTGGCCACCCCGGCGAAGAGCGCCAGACAGGCCCCGGCCAGCGCCACCGCGAAGTCGGCAGCCGGGCGGCGGGCCAGCGCGTAGCAACCGGCGGCGATCGCGCCGACGCCGGTGAGCAGCGACCAGACCTGTCCGGACAGCAGCCCGACCAGCACCCCGCCCATGCCCTGGGCGCCGGCGTCCAGCTCCCGGCCCACCGGGTAGAGCACGGCGACGACGCCCCCGGCGACCAGCAGCACGCCCAGCGCGGACAGCGCCCGGGCACCGGCGGGCGCGGCGGCGGCGAGCAGGCCGAGCGCGCCCACCGCGAGCAGCCCCACGATGGTCACCGCCCACCAGGTGTACGCGTCCGGCGGCGGCAGCCAGTCCAGCGTGCCGCGGATCTGCGCCGGTTCGGCGCCGTCGCGCAGCGGGATCGTCCAGTCCCGGACGCGGTGCTCGCGGTCCGGGGCGGCGCGTACCGCGTCCGGCGGTGCCGACTCCCGCCACAGCGCGCGCTGGTCGTGCCAAAGGGCCGTGGTCCCGTCGGAGATCCGCTGCCAGGACGGCGCTGCCGCCGGGTCCGCCTCGGCGGGCAGCGTGGTGTCCCCGGCGATGGTGCGGTTCAGGTACGTGGCGGGGGAGCGGGTGTTCTCGAAGATCCCGTCCGGGCCGATCCGCAGGTACGGCTCACCGGAGTAGCCGATCACCTCGATCGGGCGGCCGGTGCGGTTGGTCAGCTCCAGTCGGGCGCCCGCCTCGACCACCCGTACCTCCAGCCCGGGTCGGGCCGGGGTGACGCCGGTGGTCCGGGTGCGGTAGTCGCTGCCGTCCGGGGCGTCGGCGCCGTGCGCGGCGGCGGGCGCCGCGGTGAGCAGGGTGGCCGCGCAGGCGGCGGCGGCGACCAGGCCGGCGCGGGCCAGCAGGGTACGGATCACCTGCCGGCCGCCGCCACGGCCGCGGTGAGGCCCTGCGGGCTGCGGTCGGCGAGTGGCTGACCGTTGACCAGGATGGTCGGTGTGCCGGTGACGTCGCTCCGGCTCGCCTCGTCGGTGACGTGCTCGGTCCACGTCCGGTACGTGCTGTCCTTGACGCAGACGCCGAACGAGCCCCGGTCCAGCCCCACCCCGGCGCCGATGTCGATCAACTGGTCGTCGGTGAGCCCGGCGCTGCCTTCCGGCGGCTGCTGGTCGAAGAGCGCCTTGGCGTACTCGCGGAACTTGCCGCCGGCCGCGGCGCAGCCGGAGGCGGCCGAGGAGCGGGTGGAGTATTCGGTGGTGGAGAAGCGGTTGAGGTACGCCACCGGGTGGTAGACCACCTTCGCCTTGTTCTCGGCCACCAACTGCTCCAGGGTCGCCCCGCTGGTCTGCTCGAACTGTTTGCAGGCCGGGCAGAGGAAGTCCTCGTAGACGTCGACGGTGACCGGCCCGCCGCCGGTGACGATGCCGGTGCCGTCCGCGTTGGCGCCGGGCGGGGTGGTGAAGTCGTCCGAGCGCTGGCTGGACCAGACACTCCAGCCGATCAGGCCGGCGATGACCAGCACGGCGACGGCGGCGGCGGAGACCCAGAGGGTGCGGCGGCGGCGCCGCTCGCGGGCCAGCTGCTGGCGGACCACCCGGGCCGCGTCCCGCTGCCCCTTGCGACTACTCATCCTCGTCCTCCACGGCGGGTTCACCGGACAACCACCCGTCCACTGAGACGGGCGTACGCGGCCAGATCAGCAGAAAACCAGCCAGCACCAAGAATCCCAGGTCGCGCAGGATCTCCGGGAGGTAACTGGGTGCCTGCCCCTCGGCGAGCTGCCCGCCGCTGCCGAAGCAGCCACAGTCGATGGCCAGGCCACGCGCCCAGGCCGAGGCGATCCCCGCGACGAAGACCACCAGCAGGGCCGCCGAGACTCCCGCGCTGAGCCGGGTGGCCAGCCCGAGCAGCAGCAGCACGCCCAGCGCCAACTCGACGAAGGGCAGCGCGGCGCCGACCACGGTCGCCACGTCGTACGGCAGCACCTGGTAGGCGTTCACGGCCCGGCCGGAGGCGGCCAGGTCGCCGACCTTCGACGCGCCGGCGACCAGCCAGACGGCGGCGAGGCCGAGTCGGGCCGCGACACCGAGCCAGGGCCGGACGGCGGCCCAGCGACCGGCGCGGGTCCAAGGTGCTGTCACGGTCATTGGTCGTCCCGTCGTCGCCGGAAGTTCCCGCTCAGCCGGTCAGGGCGTCGCCGACCGCCTCGACCAGGTCGTCGCGGGCCCGGGCGACCCGGGATCGGATGGTGCCCACCGGCACCCCCTCGACGGCGGCGGCCTCGGCGTACGACAGGCCGAGCAGTTGGGTGAGCACGAACGCGGCCCGCCGCTCGGCGCTCAACCGGCGGACCAGGTCGGCGGCGCCGAGCTGCCCGGCCGGGTCCGGGTGCGGGCGGTCGGTGTACGCGTTCGCCGCGAGCCGCTCGTCGAGCCGTCGACGGCGGATCACCGTGCGCAGGTGGTCGGCGCAGGTCCGTCGGGCGATGCCGAGCAGCCAGGTGCGGGCGCTGGAACGACCCTCGAACGCGGGCAGCGCCCGGAACGCCCGCAGGTAGGTCTCCTGCGTCAGATCGTCGGCGCTGTCCGGGTCCACCAGGGCGGCGGTGAAGCGCCAGACCTCGGCCTGGGTCGACCGGACGAAGGCCGCCTGGGCGGTCGGGTCGCCGTCGCGCGCGGTCAACGCCCACTCGGTGGCCGGATCCCGGGCACCGCCTTCCGCCGGGTCGGCCGGACCGGCGGCACCGGTGTCACGCGGGACGGGGATCACGACAAACCAGGTTACGCGGCGCCCGGGGCGTCGGCGGAGCCCTTGGGCTCATGAATGTTCTGCGCCACGTCGGGAACTTTTCCCCGCCATGGGCCGACTACCCCGTCATGACTTGCGACCACGTACGCGCGGCGCTGTCGGCGCGCCTGGACGGGGAGGACCCGCAGGCGTCCCCGGCGGCGCTGGACGCCCACACCGCCACCTGCGCCGGTTGCCGCGCCTGGCTGGCGAGCGCAGAGCAGGTGACCCGGCTGGTCCGGGTGCAGCCGGTGGAGGTGCCCGACCTCACCGCGGCGGTGCTGGCCGCGGTCGCCGCCGATTCCGCCCACCGGAGCCCGGCCGCCGTCCGGCGGGCCCGCCGGCAGGTGCTGCGGATCGCGGTGGCGGTGGCCGCGGTGGCGCAGTTGGCCATCGCGCTGCCGATCCTGCTCGCCGGGCTGGGCGTGTCGGTGGACCCGCACACCAGCCGGGAGATGGCCTCGTTCGACGTGGCGCTGGCCGTGGGCTTCGCACTGGCCGCCTGGCGGCCCGAGCGGGCACGAGCGTTCCTGCCGGTGGCTCTGGTGCTGGCGGTCTGCCTGGCCGGCACCAGCGTGGTGGACATCGCCAACTCGACCACCGCGCTGATGCACGAGGTCGGCCACCTGGCCGCCGTGGTGCAGGCGGGTCTGTTGTGGGCGCTGGTTCGTACCGGCGGGGAGGACCGGCCGCTCACGCCGGTGCTGGCGGTGGGACGCGGCTGAATGACTCAGCAGACTCGGGTCGCCGAGATCCACTCTCGTCGGCGAGCATGGCCAGCATGACTGTCGCCCCCCGCCGCTGGCTCGCCCGGTTGGCCGCCACCGCCGGCCTTCTGGTCACCGTCGTCCTCCTCCTGATCGCCCCGGCCACTCCCGCCAGCGCCCACGCGGTGCTGCAGAGCAGCAGCCCGGCCGCCTCGTCGGTGGTGCCGACCGGGCCGGCCGAGGTGGTCCTCACGTTCAGCGAGTCCGTCCGCAAGGTTCCTGGCAAGATCCGCGTCATCGCGCCGGACGGCTCCCGCGCCGACCGGGGTGAGCCACGTTTCGACGGCGGCACCGTGACCATCCCGGTCGATCCGGCCGGCGAGCGCGGCACCTACCTGGTCAGCTTCCGGGTGATCTCCGCCGACAGCCACCCGGTCTCCGGCGCGTTCACCTACTCGGTCGGCGCGCCCTCGACACCGCCGGCCGACACCGGTGACGACAGCCGGGCCAACCCGGTGGTGGGCAACGCGGTGAAGGTGGCGCGTTTCCTCGGGTATGCCGGCCTGGTGCTGCTGGTCGGCCCGGCGCTGGTGCTCGCCGCGCTGTGGCCACGACGGCTGTCCCGGCGGGGACCGGCCCGCCTGGCCTGGACCGGCCTCGGTCTCGTGGCGGTCGCCACCCTCGCCGACCTGTGGCTGCAGGTGCCCTACACCGCCGGCGGTGGCCTCTTCGAGGTGACCGGCGAGGGGTTCGGCAGCGTGTTCGGCAGCGCTTTCGGCGCCGCCCACCTGGTCCGGCTCGGCCTGCTGGCGGCCGCGGCGTTCCTGCTCCGGCCGTTGCTGACCGGGCCGTCCGGGCGCACCGACGCGATCATCCTGGCCGTGCTCGGCGGCGCGGCCCTGCTGACCTGGCCGCTGGCCGGGCACCCGGCGGCCTCCCCGGCCCCGGCGGTCTCCGTGGTGGTCGACGCGGTCCACCTGGGCAGCATGGCCGTCTGGCTGGGCGGCCTGTTGATGCTCGCGGCCTTCCTGCTGCGCCAGGCCGACGAGCGGGAGCTGGGCGCGATCCTGCCGATCTGGTCGCGCTGGGCGGCGCTCGCCGTCTCGGCGTTGCTGCTGGCCGGCACCGTCCAGGCGCTGATCGAGGTGGCCACCCTCGACGCCCTGATCAACACCACGTACGGGCGGCTGCTGCTGGCCAAGATCGGGCTGTTCGCGCTGGTGATCGCCGTGGCCGCGTACTCCCGGCAGTTGGTGCGCCGACGCACCGCGGCGCAGCGACCCGTGCCGGTGCGCCGGGCGGTCCTGGTGGAACTGGCCGTCACCGTGGTGGTGCTCGGCCTGTCCGCGACCCTGGTGCAGACCACGCCCGCCCGCACCGCCGTGGCCGAGCCGTCCGGCACCCAGGCCGGTCTCTTCTCCACCACCCTGTCCAGCCCGCTCTTCACCCTCCAGGTCGAGTTGGACCCGGCCGAGCGGGGCAACAACTCGATGCACCTGTACGCGTACACCAAGGACAACCAGCCGCAGCCCGTGGCGGAGTGGCAGGCGACCGCCGCGCTGCCCTCGGCCGGGATCGAGCCGATCGAGGTCCCGTTGCTGCCGCTGACGGACAACCACGCCTACGGGGACGTCAGCCTGCCTGCCGCCGGCGACTGGCAACTGAAGATCACCGTTCGCACGTCCGACATCGACCAGGCCACGGTGACCGCCACCGTGCCCATCCGTTAGAGAGGCTCCCGAAACCCATGACCCGTCTCCGGCGTACCGCAACCGCCGCCACCGCCCTGGCGTTCACCGCCGTCGCGACCGCCGTGCTCGGCTTCGCCGGGCCGGCCTCCGCCCACGTCACGGTGAACCCGAAGGAGGCGACCCAGGGCGGGTACGCCCGGGTGGCGTTCCGCGTGCCCAACGAGAGCGACAGCGCGTCGACCACCAAGCTGGAGGTGGTGCTGCCGGAGAACGCCCCGGTCGGCTCGGTGTCGACCATGCCGGTGCCCGGCTGGACGGTGGCCGTGGAGAAGCGCAAGGTCGACCCGCCGATCGAGGTGCACGGCAGCCCGATCACCGAGGCGGTCTCCAAGCTGACCTGGACCGCGACCGGTGACGCGGGTGTGAAGCCGGGCCAGTTCCAGGAGTTCCCGGTCTCGATGGGGCCGCTGCCGCAGGTCGACTCGATGATCTTCAAAACCCTGCAGACCTACTCGGACGGCAACGTGTCGCGCTGGATCGACGAGCCGACCGCGGGGGGCGAGGAGCCGGAGCACCCGGCGCCGGTGCTCACCCTGACCGCCGCCGCGCCGTCGGGGTCGGCTGCGCCGTCCGCCCCGGCCGCGGCAGCCGCGGCGACGACCGACGATGACGACGACGAGGGCGAGGGCGTCGCGGTCGGCCTCGGCGTCGCCGGTCTGGTCGCCGGCCTCGCTGGGCTGGTGCTGGGCGGGCTGGCGTTCGTCCGCACCCGTCGGGAGCCGGTCGCCAAGTCCTGACCCACCGCTCACCCGCTGGCCCGCCGGAGAATCCGGCGGGCCAGCGTGCTTTCCCCGGGACGGGGCCGACCGTGCGGCGGATATCCCCTGATCAGACGGTGTACGTCGGTAAGGTCGGCCGGGTATCTGGCTACGGAGGGGGACGGTGCGAATGCGTTTCGTGCGGGGGATCGCTGGGGTGCTGCTGTTGGTCATCGGGATTCCGGCGCTCTTCGCCGGTGGCGCGCTCTGGCTCGTGACCCGGCACGCCGACCCCGGTGGGACCTTCGCCGCCCGGTTCGAGACCGTCCGCACACCCGGCCACGCGGTCGTGGTCACCGACCTCGACCGCCTGCTGCGCCAGGAGGCGCCGTTCGCGCGCACCGCGCAGACCCGGCTGGAGTTGGACGCGCGCACGCCGGACGGCCCGGCCTTCGTGGGGTTGGCGCCCACCGCCGAGGTGCGCCGCTGGCTGGAGCCGGTGCCGTACGCCTCGGTCCGCCGGGTGGCACTGGCGCGGGGTCCGCTGCCCGTCCGGCTCGACCCCGCCGGCCCGGCCGCCGGCGCCCCGACCACCGCCGGGCCGGTGACCCCCCTTGGTCGCCCGTTCTGGGTACGCGAGGGGATCGGCTCGCTGGAGTGGAGTGCGGACGACCTGGCCGGCGAGCCGATGAGCCTCGTGGTGATGCGGCCGGACGGCGGCGGCGACCTGGCTCTGGATCTGCGCGCCGAGTTGCGGGCCGGGTGGACCACCCCGGCCACCTGGGGGCTGCTGGCGGTCGGGGTGCTGCTGGTGGTGGGCGCGGCGGTGCTCCTGCTGCGCCCGCCGCGCCCCCGCGAGGTGGTCTTCGTGGTCGAGCCGGATCAGGTGCCGGTGCTCGCCGGTCGGCTCGGGGTCAGTTCGTTGAGTGGACTGGGCACCGCACCCGCCCCGGACGTCGCGGTGGCACGCTCGCTGCCGGCCGGGCGGCAGCTCACCCCGGTCGGTTCCGGCGCGGACGCGCGGCCCCGGTCGGCGATCGGCGCCGAACCTGCCCGGCCGAGCACCCTCGCCGACCTGGAGGCGCCGGCCCGGCTGCCCCGTCCCCCGGAGGTGGCGTTGAGTCTGGCCTGGCCGCCGGCCACCGCGGCGCCGACGGCCCGACCGGTCACGGTGGACGAGACGGCGAGCGGCCCTCCGCGCTGCCGACGCGGAGGGCCACCCTCACCGGGGGATCGGTGCTACCCGAGCGACGCTTGAGGTAGATGAGGTCAGATTAGCGCCAATGGTGGCTAGTGGGGAGGCCTGTCCATTTGGTGCGATTTTTCCTCAAGGTGCTTGGAGTGCACCGGTAGCGCGGCCAGCAGCAGCAGGCTGAGCAGCACGTACCCGTTCTGCAGGACGAAGTCCACCGGATCGCCGGTGCGGACCACTGCCGTGCCCCACTTCTGGAACGTCACCATTCCGTAGATGATCACTGCCGTGGTTACCAGCGCCAGCCCGGCCAACCACCGACGCCGGCGTGCCTCGTCCGGGCGGTCGGCACTCAACGCGGCGTCCGCGAGCAGCACCACCGCCGGCACGAACCAGTAGATGTGGTGGGTCCAGGTGATCGGGCTCGCCAGGGAACCGACCAGCCCGGTCAGGGTGAGGCCGGTCAAGGCGTCGCCGGCCCGGGCCGCGCGGGCCGCCCGCCACAGCCCGTACACGGCGACCACGGCGACCACCAGCAACCAGAGCAGCCGCTCCGGCTTCTCCGGAGCGGTGAACCGGCTGAGCAGGCCGAACAGCGACTGGTTACCGACGTAGTCGGTGCGCCCGACCCGATCGGTGTCCCACAGCTCGTGGGTCCAGAACCGCCACGAGTCGCTCGGGGCGATCGCCGCCGCCAGCAGAGTCGCCGCCGCCGCTGTCGCGCTCGCCACCACCGCGGCCCGCCACCGCCGGGTGGCCAGCAGGTACACGATGAAGATGCCGGGAAAGAGCTTGAGCGCCGTCGCCAGGCCGATGCCCACCCCGGCCCAGCGTCGCGCCTGCGGCACCGCGAACAGCAGGTCGGCCAGGATCAGGACGACCAGCAGCATGTTGATCTGGCCGAAGGTGAGCGTCTCGCGGGTGCTCTCCACCGCCAGCACCAGCAGCACGGCGACGCACAGGGTGAACGTTCGCGGCAGGTTGTGCCGGGCGATGACCGGCATCACCAGCCACCGGGTGGTCAGCACCACGGCCAGAACGGTGAGCACCGTGAAGATCGTCACGGTGGTTCCGAGCTTCAGCAGCCCGAACGGCCACAGCAACAGAGCGCTGAACGGCGGGTACGTGAAGTACAGCTCGCCCTGCACCCGGTCGGGTTGGACGTAGTCGTAGAGCGGGTGGCCGACCCGCCACCAGTCCATCGCCGACATGTAGATCTTCAGGTCGAAGAAGTTGTGCACCAGGCCGGGCAGGTAGAGCGCCGGCAGCACGGCGATCAGCGCCACCACCGCGACGAGCCGACGGACCGTACGGCCGCCGGGATCGTCGTCGGTGACGGCGGGCGGTGCGACGGGTTCGGCTGGCACTCCGAAACCCTAGCGGGCCGCTCGGTCGAGAGCGCGCAGCCGCGGGTCGTGGGCGGCGCGTAGGCTGTCCCGGTGGCTGATCTCCTCGTCTGGATCGACTGTGAAATGACCGGTTTGGACCTCGGCAGGGACAAGCTGATCGAGGTTGCGGCACTGGTCACCGATCCTGACCTCAACGTGCTGGGTGATGGCGTCGACGTGGTGATCCACGCCGACGAGGCCGCGCTGGAGGCGATGCCGGAGATCGTCCGGACGATGCACGCCAAGTCCGGCCTCACCGAGGAGGTGCGCCGCTCCGCGGTGACCCTGGCCGAGGCCGAGGACCGGGTTCTGGAGTACGTCAGCGGCTTCGTCAAGGATCCGCGTACCGCGCCGCTCTGTGGCAACTCGATCGCCACCGACCGGGGCTTCATCGCCCGGGACATGCCCCGCCTCGACGCGCACCTGCACTACCGGATGATCGACGTGTCGTCGATCAAGGAGTTGTGCCGCCGCTGGTACCCCCGCGTGTACTTCGGCCAGCCGCAGAAGGGCCTGGCGCACCGCGCGCTGGCCGACATCCGGGAGAGCATCCGGGAGTTGGAGTACTACCGGCGGACCATCTTCGTCCCGCTGCCCGGCCCCGACGTGGAGACCGCCAAGGGAATCGCCGCCGACCTCTGACCTGTCGCCGGGGTGAGCCGGCAACCCGCTGGACGGGGTCCGGCGCGGTGTGGCTATTATTGGTCCGCACCCCGCCCGGGGCGATCGACCGGGCGACGGCGGCATGGTGGCTGTAGCTCAGTTGGCAGAGCACCGGGTTGTGGTCCCGGTTGTCGTGGGTTCAATTCCCATCAGTCACCCAGCTAGTGGATCTCAGGCCCCCTCCCACGAGGGGGCCTGAGCCGTTTGTGGGGACTGACGGTCAGAGGACCACGGGCGGATCGGCGCAAATACGAAAGCCCCCTCCGCCGCGGAGGGGGCTTTCGTCGTTTCGGCTGCCTCAGGCGGTCGGCGTGGGCGTCGGGGTGCCGGCGTCCGGGGTCGGCGAGGTGTCCGGGTCGGCGGGCGGCTCGTACGGCAGCGCGCTGCCCTTGACGTACTCGTCCCAGCTCATGTTCCAGTCGGTCCAGCCGTTGCCGTTCTGGAGCTTCCGCTCGGTGCCCTTGACGGTGATCGGGTCACCGACCCGGGTGTTCTTGAACAGCCAGTCGCCGTTGGCCATCGACACGTTCACACAGCCGTGTGAGACGTTCGTGGTGCCCTGCTGCCCCTCGGACCAGGGCGCGGCGTGGATGAACTCCCCGCCCCAGGTGAGCCGCTGGGCGAAGTCAATCTTGGTGCGGTAGCCCTCCTCGGGGCCCAGCTCCTCCATGGTGTCGAAGACCGTCTTGCGCAGCTTCTCGATCACCACCATGGTGCCGCTGGACGACGGGGTGCTCTTCTTGCCCAGGCTGACCGGGATGGTCTTCACCACGGAGCCGTTCCGGGTCACCGTCATCCGCTTGGTCTTGTTGTCCACGGTCATGACCACCGCTGCGCCGATCTTGATGTCCACGGTCAGGTCGGCGCGGCCGTACCAGCCGTCCCCCATCGGCAGGCCGCCGGCCTGCACCCGGTAGGAGACCTTGCTGTCGGCCTTCCAGAACTGCTTCGGCCGGTACCGGATCTCGGTGGGGCTGACCCAGTGCCAGATGCCCTCCTGGGCCGGCGTCGAGGTCACCGTCATCCGGCGCTGCACGTCGTCGCGGTAGTCCTCCGGGATGGCGCGGCTGAACTTCACGATCAGCGGCATCCCGACCCCGACCACCTGGTTGTCGCCGAGGAAGCTGCTCACCCGCACCTGGTTGCCCGGCTTGGCCATGGTGGTGAAGGTGCTGGTCGCGGTGGCCGGACGGCCGTCGTCGCCGGTGGCGGTCACCGTGGCGGTGTAGCTCGTGCCGTACTCCAGTGCCCCGGCCGGCAGCCAGGTCTTGCCGTCCGCGCTGACGGAGCCCTCGACCGCCTTGCCGGCCGCGTCCTTGAGCTCGACGGCGGTCTCGACGGCGTCCTTCGTGGTGAAGGTGATGCCGGTGGACGCTGGCACGTCCTTGGCGTCGGTCGCCGGTTCGCTGATGGTCGCCGCCGCCTTCGGCGCCGGACTCTCGCTGCCGCCCTGCCACGAAGACGGCTTACCGCCGTCACCGTCGGTACAGGCGGAGGTGAAGGCCAGTGCCACGGCGAGAAGCCCCGCCGCGAACACGCGGCGTCGCCCACCGGGCCGGATCAGCTGGTCCTGGCTAGCTCGCATGATTCCCTCACAGTCGTGGTCCCTGACCCATCGTCTCCTACTGACGCACCAGGACCGGCCCTGGTTGCACAGGGTGAACCGGAACACGCCGACGATGATGCCGGAATTTTGTTAAAATCCGGCGTTTCGTGAGTCTGGCTCGTCTCCGTGCCGGGACTGAGGGGTCGCCGCGGGCGCCGTCGCGCCGCGGGCAGTGCAAGGGTACGCGCCGGCCCGCGCGGTCGCACGGGCCGGCGTGGGGCCGGAGTACGGCTCAAAGCGCCGGGCCGGACCCACCCGCGGGCACCGGCAGCGCACTGCCCTTGACGAACTGCGACCAGCTCAGGCTCCACGCCGTCCAGCCGTTGCCGGCGGCGAGCCTGCGCTCGGTCCCCTTCACCGTGATCGGGTCACCGATCCGCGTCTTGCCGAACAGCCACCGGGCGTTCGCCGTCGACACGTTCACGCAGCCGTGCGAGACGTTCTGCCGCCCCTGCACGTGCTCCGACCAGGGCGCGGCGTGGATGTACTCGCCACCCCAGGTGAGCCGCTGGGCGAAGTCGATCTCGGTGACGTAGCGGTTGGCCGGGTCCGGGTCGTCGCGGGTGTCGAAGACCGTGGACTCCTTCTTCTCCATCACCACCATCGTGCCGCTGGACGACGGGGTGCTCTTCTTGCCCAGGCTCACCGGCACGGTGCGGACCAGCGCGCCGTTCTCGTACACCGTCATCTTCTTGGTGGCGTTGTCGACCTTCATCACGAACGACCGGCCGATCTTGGCGGTGGCCTTGCGGTCGACGTCGCCGTAGCGGCCGTTGCTCAGCGGCACCCCGGCCAGGGCGATCCGTACGGTGAGCGTCGTGCCCGGCTTCCAGTACTCCGGCGCCCGGTAGTAAGCCTGCGTGCCGTTGTCGACCCAGTGCCACGCCCCCGGCTGCGGCGGGTCGGTGCGGACGAACATTCGTTTCTGCACCGCCGCCCGGTCCTTCTTCGGGATGCCCGGGTGGAACTCGGTGACCACCGGCATGGCCACGCCGTAGCTCTTGTCGTCGAAGAGGTAGAGGCCGGACCCGACGGTCGACCGAGGCTTGGCCATCGTGGTGAAGCTGCTGGTGCCCTGGCTGCTCGTCCCGTCGGCCCCGGTCGCCGTCACCGTGGCGGTGTACCTGGTGCCGTACTTCAGCGGGGCGTTCGGCACCCAGGCGGAGCCGTCGGTGCGCAGCGTGCCCGCGACCGCGCCGCCGCTCGCGGCGGTCAGGGTGACCGTGGACACCTTCGCGCCGTCCGGGAGCTTCGCGCTGATCTCCGTACTCACCGGCTTGTTCTTCGTGCCGTCGCCCGGGCTCAGCGCGAGCGCGGGCCCGCTCGGCGCGGCCGGCGTCGTCGGCTCCGCCGCGCCGGGCTCGGCGCTCGCGCTTGCGCTCGGCTCGGACCCGCCGACGAACTCCGGGTTCTTCTGCTCGTCGCCGCAGGCGGTCAGTGCCAGCGACGCCACCAGGGCCAGAGCGCCCACCACCGCCCCGGCTCGCGTGAACCGTGCCATCCCCACCTCTGTTCTCGCGTACCTGGCGGACATCGTGCCGCATCACCGCCTTGGCAGACGGTCCCGTCCTCGTCGCGCGGACCGTTTTGAGACCTTTTGCCCGCTAAGCTCGACCGAAGGGGGGACCCGGGCAACCGGATTGGAGCCCGGCTCGGCGGGGTGCTAATGTTCTCTCCGTTGCCGACGAGCGCCGCTAGCTCAACTGGCAGAGCAGCGGACTCTTAATCCGCGGGTTCGGGGTTCGAGTCCCTGGCGGCGCACCAGCAATAATCTGGGCATTCACCCTCACGGGTGGGTGCCCAGATGTCGTTTCGGGGTGAGTGACGCGGGTCCGGGGGCGTGGTCGCCAGGCACCCTCATACCTCAGAGTCATATTTATGCCTCAGAGGTATACGACTCTGTGCCAACTGTCCCGCCCCCCGCGGAAGGGAAGCCAAGACCTGCGCAACGTCGGAGAAATGGTTGCCTCGGCATGTCGGGCTCTCCGCTGTCGTGGCTGATCCCATGCGTACCGGCACCCCGGACACGATCCTCGTCTGCGTCCGAGGCAACTCCGGCTCGGGCAAGAGCAGCATCGCCCGGGAGCTGCGCCGCCGCCACGGCCGGGGCTGCGCACTGGTCGAACAGGACTATCTACGGCGCATCGTGCTCCGGGAGCGGGACCGGCCGGGTGGCCTGGCGCCGGCGTTGATCGAGCAGACCGTCCGTTTCGCGCTCGACCACCGCTACCACGTGGTGCTGGAGGGCATCCTGTTCTCCCGTCACTACCGGAGCATGCTGACGTCGCTCCGCGACGGCCATCGGGGGCGGTCGCTGCTCTGCTACCTAGACGTGTCGTTGCCGGAAACTCTGCGTCGGCACCTCACGCGTCCGCAGGCCGGGGAGTTCACCGCCGAGGACATGAGCGGTTGGTACGTCCCGCACGACGTCCTGGGCTGGCCCGACGAACTCGTCATCCCGGAGACCACCGGCCTGGAGGACGCCGTGGCGTTCATCGCTGCGGCTGCTGGACTGCCCCAGGCCGGCTGCGACGACGACGTGCTCCCGATGGTCCCGTGACTCGCGCCGGGCAGGGTGCTCTTTCGAGACGTTCAACGCAGCCAGCGGACGCGCTCTTCGATTCCGCCGATCGCTGTCCGCCACACAGCGCTGAACAGCCCGCCCTGGAGGGACGCGAGTTGGCGACGGGCGCCCCAGCCGGCGACTGGCCGGTCGGCGACCCGAAACAGATCATCGAGGTAATCCAGGGGCGAACCCACGGCCAGATGCTTCAGCACACCGTCGAGCTCGAACGCCTCCGAGATCTCCCGAATGAGGTCACGGTTGGCGATGAACAATGTCGGGACCCACTGCGCCGGCGGAAACCTCAGGCTGTAGGTGATGAGGTCGAAGTCGAAGGTGTGTTCGTCGTCAGGCTCCGTCGCAGTGCTGCCCATGCCGTCCAGGAAGCTTTCCCACCCCTCGATGGAAGCCAATTCATGGGCTTCGGTCCTGGCCACATACTTGCGCATGGATTCCGCGGATCTGAATAGGAGCAGGTGACTCTGAGCGCCGAGGAATGCCGCGTCGGTCTGTTGGTCGTCGAGGTGCGCGCGAAGCGTGTATCCCCTTTCGCCGGACCGAAGTGTGATGGCAATCGGGTGAATAGTTGAACGCGGGTCAGCTGAGGTGGCCGACCGGCTCGCGCCCGGGAAGCCCGGGTGCGTCCACTGTGCTCTGGGATTCTCGCGTTCGCGGGTCTCGCGTTCCCGTTCCTGACGTTCCCGGGCTTCCCGTTCGCGGCTCTGACCCTCGCGCTTCTGACGTTCGCGGTCCTGGCGTTCGCGGTCCTGGCGTTGGCGGGTGTCGCGCTCGCGGTCCCGGCGTTCCCGGGTCTGACGCTCGCGGTCATGATGTGCGCGAGTGTGGACATCTGTAAGGTGCTGGTACGCCGCGTTGATCCGCTGCATTTGCCGGGTGACTTCCTCCCGGACCTTCGCAGGGCTCGACTGATGCCTGTCCGGATGCCAGATCTGCGCGAGAACGAGGTAACGTTCCCGAATCTCCGCGACCGACGATTCACGTGTCACGCCGAGAAGCGTGTACGGATCCTGTCCGTCAGGAAACATGGTATCCACCGGATCTTATAAACAATCGGGGCGCGTGCCCGTTGATCATAACAGCAATTGTCGATACTTACGCGCCCCGGCTCCACCGCCCGCGGCGAGTCGTTACCGCTGTCCGTGGGAGTGCATCCGCGCCGGATAGGTTCGCGTGTGGTGGGTAGACGGCGCGCGTGCCCGCGAACCAGGAGGCGACAGCCGCCGTCGACCCGGCGCCGCAGCGGCGGTCCCTGGTTGGCCGGAGGTTGGCTGGCCTGCGGAGACGTGGGCAACGCCTGGTACGCGCCCGCGCCTGGCGGTTACGCCTGTTCGGTCTGCTCGCTGTGCAGGCCGGCATCGCGGCGGCGATCGCCTGGTTCGTGGCCTACCAGTTCCTGGACAACTCCAGCCCGGTCTTCGCACCGACCACCGCGGTCGGCATCGTGGCCGCCGCGATGGGCTCACGCCTGCGCCGTACCGCTGAGCTGCTGGCCGGGGTGGTCCTCGGACTCGCTGTCGGTGACACGCTCATGCCGCTGTTCGGCATCGGGCCCTGGCAGACCGGCCTGGTGGTCGTGTTGGCGATCATCGTCGCCATCCTGCTCAAGGGCGGTGGTTCACTGCTCACCCAGGCTGGTGGTACCGCCGTGCTCATCGCCACCCTGGAGCCGCCGGTGCGTGACCTGTCCGTTCCCCGCTTCGTCGACGCCGCGGTCGGAGGGCTGATCGGGCTGGCGGTCGGTCTGCTGCTGGTGCCCATCCACCCGCAGCGGACGGTGCAGCGGCTGGCCGAACCCGTCCTCGATCCGGGTATGGCCGCCATGCACGACCTGGCCGCCGCGCTACGCGCGCGTGATCTCGGTGAGGCTCAGCGGAGCCTACGACGACTGCGTGACCTCGACCCCCGGTTGACCGCGCTGGAGGAGGGGCTCAGCGCGGCCCAGGAGGTGGTGCGGTTAGCGCCACTACGCTGGCGCGACCGCACCTCCCTGGCCTTCTACACCGAGGCCGTCCGGCATCTGGAGCGCACCCTGCACAGCTGCCGGTCGATCGCACGCCGACTCACGACAGCCCTCAAGGATGATGAACCGATACCCGCCGAGCTGCCGGCGGCCATCGACCTGCTCGCCAACGGTGTGCAGACCCTGCGGTCCAGCATCCGTGCCCGCGAGGGGCCCCACAAGGCGCGCGAGCAGATCCTGATGGCCGTCGAGCTGGTCGGACGGGCGCAGGGAGAAGCGGGGTTGGACCCCACCCGCCCGCACACCCACCGGTTGGGCTACTCCGGGCTGATCGTCGTGGGTGAGTTCCGGACAGCCGCGCACGACCTGCTCATCGCCAGCGGGTTGGACGCCGAGCGGGCGGCCGACCTGGTGCGGCGGGCCGTCGATCAGGACGAGCAGGACTGAGCCGCGGGGGCTGGCTCGAACAGGCCGGCGGGCGGCAGGTGGCGGCCTTCCCTGACGTGCGAGTAGTCGCGAGCCTCGGCCACGAGGCCAGCCTCGTCGAAGCGCAGCAGGGTGCAGCCCGAGATGGTCGTGGCCGCACCCTTGACGTAGATCACCGACCAGTACTCCACGGCGGCCGCCTGCCCGTCGACCTGCGGCTCGGCGAACCACACCTCCGCGGGGTCGGACTCCTCGGCGAAGCACTCCGTCAGGTAGGCACGGAGGCCGGAACGCCCCCGGTACGGGCGGAACATCGAGGCCCAGTGGTCGCCGTCCTCACTCTGCAGGGCGGCGATCGCCTCGACGTCCCGGACCGGCCAGGCTTCGGTCCACGTCCGGGCCCACCGCTGGGCCAGCTCTCGAGTGTCCACGACCGTCTCCTTCGCCCACCCGCATTCCCGCGTCACCGCAGTGGTATCAGGGACCCCTGACATCCCCACGGGGCACGGTCCGCGCCTGATCCGCGAGCCGCGCGACCGTCCGGGCCAGGATCTTCGCCCGCGTCTCGGGTGTGCGGGCATTGAGCAGCGGCAGGATCACGGCGTACCGGCCGGAGCGGCCGAGCTGCTCGAAGGCGGCGTCGCTTGGCGATCCGCAGCCAGGCCTCGCCCCGCACGTCGTGGTGCGCGGCGAGCCAGGTCTCCCATGCCGTGGCGTCGGCGAAGTCGAGCACCTCGTACGTCACGCCGACCTCATGGACGAGAGGACGTCGAGGTAGTGCGGGTTGCTCATGACGCCGAGCACGTTGCCGAACGGGTCGACCACCGCCGCGGTGACGAACCCCTGGTCGCCGTGCGGAGTGATCGGCTGGTACTCCGTGGCGCCCAACGCCAGCAGTCGCTCGACGGTCGCGTCGAGGTCGTCGACGTGCCAGTGCATGACGGCGCCGCCGGGGCCGGTCGCGCCGGGCGGCGCGTACCGGCGGTCGATGATGCCCAGCTCCGCCTGGTAGTCGCCCACGCGGAACTCGGCGTAGGCGGGGCGTCCGTCGGGGCCGGTGCGCAGGAAGTACGCCTCCAGTCCCAGGAACTCCGCGTACCAGTCGGTCGCCGCTGCCACGTCGTCCGCCCAGATGTTGAGTGTGGCGAATCCTCGCAGGCTCATCAGTTTCCCCTCGTCGATGGGTTCTGCGGCCACGCTATCGGCGATTGCGGAAGCTCCCGTTCCTCAATGGCAGCCTCGTCAGAACAGGGTCAGGGGCCCGACCGGTATCGGCTCGGGTAGGGCTTCGAGCTCCGGTACGCGCGCTCGTACCTCATCGTGGAAGCGGCGCGCGAGCACGGGCGCGTCGGCGTTGTCCGGGGTGTGGACGAACATCGTCGGTGAGCGACCCTCGCGCAACCATCCGGCGACGACGTCGACCCAGCGCTGCCACCCTTCGACCGTTCGCGTGGTGTCGTCCCGCCCGAGGTAGCGGACGATCGGCCGGTCGGTCAGGGCCAGCGAACGGAGCGGCACGCGCGGCTTCTTGAGCCAGGCGTCCCGCTCCGCGTCGCTGGTCGGTGGGCTGGCGAAGAACGCGGTGGTGTCGAAGGGGACCCACTCCGCGGCCGCGGCGGTGAGGGCCTCGGCCAGGAGCCGGGCCGCGCGCGGTTCGGTGAAGAACGCGGGATGGCGGACCTCGACGGCGTACCGGTGGGAGCGGGGGAGCCGGCCCAGGAAGCGGCTCAGGGTGGGGACGTCGGCGGGCGAGAACGACCCGGGCAACTGGATCCACAGCGCATGGGCGCGTGGGCCGAGCGGCTCGATCGCGTCCAGGAACGCACGCAGCGGCTCGTCGGCGTCGGTGAGCCGGCGTTGGTGGGTGACGATCTTGGGAAGCTTGAGGACGAACCGGAAGTCGGGATCCGTCTGCGCGGCCCAGGACGCCACGGTGTCCCGGGACGGGGTGGCGTAGAACGTCGTGTTGCCCTCGACGGCGTCGCACCAGCTGGCGTAGTGCCGTAGGCGCTCCTGCGGCGGAAGTGGATGCGCCAGCAGCCGGCCCTGCCACGACCGGTTGGTCCACATCGCGCACCCCA
Organism: Micromonospora sp. CV4; assembly: GCF_003667455.1. Classification (NCBI taxonomy): domain Bacteria; kingdom Bacillati; phylum Actinomycetota; class Actinomycetes; order Micromonosporales; family Micromonosporaceae; genus Micromonospora; species Micromonospora sp. CV4. The sequence continues at coordinate 81,702 of NZ_RCVI01000140.1, forward strand.
CGTGCAGACGCACAGCGGCTATCCGACGATCAGGTCGAGGGTGGCGAGGTCTGCCGGGTCGGCCACCACCTCGATGCCGATGATCCGGTCGGTGACGATGAAGCTGAGCGCGAGCCGGACGTTCCCGCCGCGCTCCACGACCGCCCCTGGCAGGCCGTCGACGTACGCCGGAGTCGCGCCCTGGGCCCGGCCGTTGAAGAAGCCGGCGATGGTGGCCGAGCCGTGCGACTCGGCGACCGACCCCAGGCTCGCGGCCACCGGATCGGCGCGCATCACGACGTGCGGGTCGAGCAGGCTGACCAGGTCGTCGAACCGGCCCTCGCGCGAGGCGGCGAGGAAGGCCTCGACCAGTCGCCGTTGACGTGCCGGGTCCGCCTCCCGGACGGTCCCGCCCTGGTTGACCCTGCGGCGGGCCCGGCTGGCGATCTGGCGGACGGCGGCGGGACTGCGGTCGACCACCGCGGCGATTTCCTCGAACGAGACCGCGAACATGTCGTGCAGGACGAAGACGAACCGTTCGGTCGGCGCGAGGGTGTCCAGGACGACCAGGAGCGCCCGGCCGACCGACTCGGTCAGCAGCGCCTCACGCTCGGGGTCGACCGGGGCGCCGTCGGTCGGGTCGGGCTCCGGTGCGGCGGTGTCCCATGGCTGCTCCGGACGGGCGGTACGCGTGCGCAGCCGGTCCAGGCAGACCCGGCCGACCGTGGTCGTCAACCATCCCGGCAGGTTGTCGATGCCCGCGACATCCGCTCGACTGAGCCGCAACCAGGTGTCCTGGACGGCATCCTCGGCCTCCGTGCCGGAGCCCAGCATCCGGTGGGCGACCGCCCGTAGCCGCGAGCGGTTCTCCTCGAAGCGCCGGGCCAGCAGATCCGCCTCGATCATGATCTCCCCACCCCCGGGCGCTCCATGAGTGCGTTGTGACCGCCGCCACATCTGTCACGCCGTCGGCTGCCCGGCCGACATCCCAGTGACAACCGGGACGGCCTCGTACCGCGACGCACGCCGGGCAGCCTAACAAGACGGGACGACCGACATGATCATCGAACCGCGCATCCAGAACCCCGCCAGCCTGCTGCCGGACATCGTGAAGGCGATCAATCTGCTCTACAAGGCCGCGCATTCGGCCGGGGTGCCGGGCAGCACGTTGGAGCTGGTGCACCTGCGGGTCAGCCAGATCAACGGGTGTGGCGCCTGCGTCGACTCGGGTGCCCGGGGCGCCCGGAAGGCGGGCGAGACCGAGGAGCGGCTGTTCGCGGTGGCCGCCTGGCGGGAGACTCCGTACTTCACGGAGGCGGAGCGGGCCGCGCTGGCGCTCGCGGAGGCCGCCACCCGGCTGGCCGACCGGGCCGACGCGGTGCCGGACGACGTCTGGGCCGAGGCGGCCCGGCACTTCGGCGAGAAGGAGCTCGCCGCGATCGTGGTCTGGGTGGCCACCAGCAACTTCTTCAACCGGCTCAACGTCACCACCCGCCAGCCGGCCCCGCAGAACTGGGGCTGACCGCCGCTGGGCTCGGTCACCTGATGCTCGATGTTCCGAGCATCAGGTGACCGGTCGCTCTGATCGTCAACTTGTGGTTGACGCCAAGATGGCGTCAACCTATGGTTGACGCATGACGGATCCTCTTCAGATGACCAACCCCGTTCGCCTCGACGACCTGATCCAGGCGATCAAGAAGGCGCACAGCGACGCGCTCGACCAGCTCACCGACGCGGTGATCGCCGCCGACCACCTCGGTGACGTCGCCGACCATCTGATCGGTCACTTCGTCGACCAGGCCCGGCGCTCGGGCGCCTCCTGGACCGACATCGGCCGCAGCATGGGGGTCAGCAAGCAGGCCGCACAGAAGCGCTTCGTGCCGAAGGCCTCGACCGAGGCGGCGGCGCTCGACCCGAACGCCGGCTTCGGTCGGTTCACCACCCGGGCCCGCAATGTGGTGATGGCCTCCCAGGAGGAGGCCCGCGCCAGTGGCCATGCCGAAATCGGCCCCGAGCACCTGGTGCTGGGCCTGCTGGCCGAGCCGGACGGGCTGGCCGCCAAGGTGCTGGTCGGCCGGGGGGCCTCCCCGGAGGCGGTACGCGAGGCGGTGGGTGCCGCCCTCGGGCCGCCGGCCGACCAGGTCCCGGACCTCATCCCGTACGACGCGCGCGGCAAGAAGGCGCTGGAGCTGACCTTCCGGGAGGCGCTGCGGCTCGGGCACAACTACATCGGCACCGAGCACATCCTGCTGGCCCTGCTGGAGCAGGAGGGCGGCGCGGGCGTGCTCACCAACCTCGGCCTGGAGAAGGCGGCCGTCGAGGCAGACCTGTCCGCCGCCCTCGCCGCGGCCGTCGGGCAGAAGTGACCTCCCGCGATCAGGGCGTCGGGAAGCCGTAACGGAGGGCGTGCTCCGGATCGGTCGGGTCGATCTGGCGCACGCCCGCGTCGGCGAGGCGCTTGTTGACCTCGTCGAGCTGCTCGCGCACCAGCCGGGCCTCCTCCTCGGTGACCCGTCCCCGGTGTGGTTTGCCGGCGTGGTCCAGCGTCCCGTAGTCGATCTTCTCGGCGCCCCTGCGGGCCTTCGGCGGGCGGACCCGCTCGGCCGTCTTCAGCAGTTGCGCCATCGGCACGTCGGTGGCCATCGCGTCGAACTCGCTGGCGGTCAGCACCACCCGGCGCGGCTCGCCGCCACCGTGCCGGTCGTGGATCTCGACCACCGCGACGTCCAGCGCGGCGTCGTCGATGTTCTCCACCTCGGTCGGGGTGGCGTCCAGTTGCACGGGCCCGGCGACCAGGTCCGGGTGCTCCAGGACGACGACGCGGACCACCTCGTCGTCGTCCTGCAGGACCGTGCCGGTGAAGTCGGAGACGTGGATCGTCTTCTTGCCCATGCGCGGAGATTCTCCTGTCGAAGGCCGGATTTCGGACCAGAAGAAGTTACCCGACAGGTGTGCGAAAGCCCGCGTTGGACAGCCCGGGTGTGTCGTGGCCGGCGCCGTGGTGGGTCAGCGGGTGTTGAGCCCCCGCCGTGCGGAACTGCCGGCCGGCAGCTTGTTCAGCTCTGACCAGGACAGGGCGTCCGCGCCTCCCGTCGTACGGGTCCCGCGGTACCGCGGCTGGGCCGGGAAACGGCCAGCGGGCTCCGTTGCCCGCCAGAGTCGCTCGGGGTCCTGGTGGTAGCGGTCGTTCGGCTGAATCGGCATGACCATACCGTCCCAAACAAAGGTGTCCATGTATGGAAATACCTATGACGGTCGATCAGTGCCGAGGGTTCCGGGTGCGCGAAAAGTGATCCACGTCGCTGGAGCATATACCCCAGGGGGGTATATGGTGCCGTCATGGAGAACGCGAATCCCACTCGACTGGCCATCGCTGCGACCCTGCACTGCCTCACCGGCTGCGCCATCGGTGAGGTGCTCGGCATGGTCATCGGCACCGCGCTCGGCTGGTCCGACCTGGCCACCATCGCCCTCGCCGTCGCGCTGGCGTTCGTCTTCGGCTACGCGTTGACGGTCCGCCCGGTGCTCCGTTCCGGCCTGCCGCTGGCGCAGGCGATCCGGGTGGCCCTGGTCGCCGACACGGTCAGCATCGCGGTGATGGAGCTGGTGGACAACGGCGTCATGCTCGCCGTGCCGGGCGCCATGCGGGCCGGCCTCACCGACCCGCTGTTCTGGGGCAGCCTGGCCGGCGCGTTGGCGGTGGCCTTCGTGGTCACGGTGCCGGTGAACCGGGCCCTGATCGTCCGCGGCAGAGGGCACGCGGCGGTGCACCAGCACCACCACCACGGTGGGCAGCACCACGACGCTCCGGCGGCGTCGTAGCCCGGCCCGGCCCTTGACGGATCGCCCGCCCGCCCGGGCCGCCCGGCGTACGGTGATCCACGACGGGCCGGCTGACGGGGAGGTGCGCATGCTCGACCGGCGGCTCCAGCTGCACCTGGCCACCTGGCTCGGTCAGTGGCCGGCCGGGCCGGGGCTGCACGTGGTCGCCTCGCACCGGCGGGCGCAACCGGCCTGGGACGGCCGGCTGCGCCCGGCGCTCGCCGTGGACACCGGGCAGAGCGCCGTGCTCTCCGTGCCGCCGGACCGGTTGGCGGCGGTCCGCGCTCTGGTCCGGCGTACGCCGGACCGGCTGCTTCCGGCGCTGCCGGAGACTGTCGGGCTGCCCGACTGGTGCGTGCACGACGGCCCCTTCCGGTGGACCCTCAATCCGGCGCCGCTGCCGGACGTGGGGGAGTGGACCGAGTCGACGGCCCCCGGGCTGCCGCCCTGGCTGCGGCTGTTCGACCGGCCGGTGCTGGTGGTCCGCGACCCGGACGGCAACTACCTGGCCGGGGCCGGGATGAAGCGGCACGACGCGTACGGGCGCGAGCTGGCCGTCGGCACCGTGCCCGCCGCGCGCGGGCGCGGCCTCGCCCGCCGGCTGGTGGCGCAGGCGGCCCGGCGCGTGCTCGACGAGGGTGCGGTGCCCACCTACCTGCACGAGCGGGACAATCACGCCTCGGCCCGGGTCGCGGAGGCGGCCGGCTTCCCGGACCGGGGCTGGCGTGCCTACGGGGTCTATCCGCGCTGAGATCGCTGTCGCAGGGCGCGGACCGTGGATCCCGGGCCGGATCCACGGTCCGCAACCTTCCCCCAGGTCCCGGTTTTCGGGCGACCGACCGCGGTGGACGGGCCGGTATGTGCCGATCACGCTACGTATCGAAGGGGCTCGGTGCAAGGTGCGAGCTGTCGGTTCGGAGTGTCGAATAGCGGACTTGACCTGGATCGGAGCTCGCCGAGCGGTCGGTGCGGTGTGGTGACACAGAGTGCAGGTAGGTCTGTCTCAGCCGGCCAGGCCGAGTGCCTCCGCGGCCGCGCGACCGTTGGCGTGACTCGCGCCGTACGTGGTGACGAAGGCGCGTACGCCGGCCGGCCGCCACTGCGCCGGCCAGCCCATCTCCACCACGGTCACCGGATGCTCCGCGGCCAGGCCGGCGATCAGCTCCGGGCCGCCGGGCAACCGGTGCAGGTGCCGCCCGACCAGCACGATCGGTCGGTCACCAGCCAGCTCCCGCAGCGTCGCCCGGTCGGTCTCGGCGGCGATCACCCGGATCTCCTGCACGCCGTTCAGGTGCGGGCCGAGGCCCCACGGCACCCGCCCCTCGGCGATGGTGGACTCGGTGTGCAGCTGCACCACCAGCGGCCGATCCAGGCCGGTGAGGATTCCGTCCACCTGGACCGCCCGGCGGGCCGCCGCGTACCCCAGGTTCGTGTCCGGGACGGCCGGCGACTCGCCGGCGGTCCGGGTCCAGGCGGCGAGCGCGGCGGCGCGGCCGGCCGCCTCCTCGACACGCGAGGTTGCCAGGCGGCCGTCGGTGAGCGCGTCGACGATCTCGGTGGCCACCCGCTCGACCAGTTCAGCGTCGACCTTCGCGCCGATGCAGAGCAGGTCGGCGCCGGCGGCCAGGGCCCGGACCGCGGCGGGGCCCACGCCGCCGGCGGCCACCGCCGCCCCCTTCATCTCCAGCGCGTCGGTGATGACGGTGCCGGTGAAGCCGTACTCGGTGCGCAGCAGGTCGACGAGGACGGCGCGGCTGAAGGTGGCCGGGCCGGCGCCGGTCAGCGCCGGCACGCGGATGTGCGCGGTCATCACCGCTTGCGCCCCGGCGGCGACGACCGCGGCGAACGGCGGTAGGTCCCGCTCACGCAGCAGGGCGAGTGGAACGTCCACGGTGGGCAGCTCGTGGTGGGAGTCGGTGACGGTGGCGCCGTGGCCGGGGAAGTGCTTGGCGCAGGCGGCGACGCCGGCGGCCTGCAGGCCGGCCACGGCGGCCGCCGAGTGGGCGGCCACCCGCACCGGGTCCGCGCCGAACGACCGCGTACCGATCACCGGGTTGTCGTCGGCGGTGTTCACGTCCACCGTCGGGGCGAGGTTGACGGTGACGCCGAGGGCGGCGAGCTCGCCGCCGATCGCCTGGTAGACCCGCCGGGTGAGCGCGACGTCGCCGATCGCGCCGAGGGCGGCGTTGCCGGGGTACGGGCTGCCGGTGGCGTGGGCCAGCCGGGTCACGTCGCCGCCCTCCTCGTCGATGGCGATCAGCACGTCCGCCCGGCCGGCGCGCAGCGCGGCGGTGCTCGCCGCCACCTGGGACGGGTCGTGCACGTTGGTGCCGAACAGGGTGTGCCCGGCGAGCCCTTCGGCCACCAGGTCGACGGCCCAGTCCGGGGGGACCGGTCCCGGGTACGCGGCGAGCAGCGTGCCGAGCGCGAGCCGGCGCAGTCCTGGATCGAGCCCCACGTGATCTCCCCCTTCGGTGCCCACGGGTACGAATGTCGTACCGGCGGTGGTCATCGCCCTGCCGAGTCGGCCGAGCGCTCCGCCTCCGGGTGGCCGTTACGCTACGGCTACCCGTTCGCAGGTCGGTTTACAGTTAGCAAAGTTTACTAAAACTAGAGGACGTGGCATGAGTGCGACCCGGCTGCCCGGCACCCCCCGCCTGTTGCGGGCGCTCAACGACCGCGCCGCGCTGGAACTGCTCCTCGAACGAGGCCCGCTGACCCGGGCCCGGCTCGGCGAGCTGACCGGGCTGTCCAAGGTCACCGCCTCCCAACTGGTCGAGCGACTGGAGGAGCGCGGCCTGGTCACCCGGGTCGGCGAGCAGGCCGGCGGGCGCGGCCCGAACGCCCAGCTCTATGCGGTACGCCCGAGCAGCGCTCACGTGGTCGGTGTCGACGTCGGGCCGGACCGGGTGGTGGCCGCCTGCGCCGACATCACCGGCGCCGTGATCGGTCGGGTGGAACAGTCCACCCGGGACACCGACGACCCGGTGGGCGTGGTGCACAACGCCGTGGTGCAGGCCGCGAGCAGCGCCCAGGCGCAGCTGACCAGCGTACGGCGGATCGTGCTCGGCACGCCCGGTCTGGTCGACCCGCACACCGGCGACATCACCTTCGCCTTCAACCTGCCGCGCTGGCACAGCGGCCTGCTCGCCGCGCTGCGCGACGACCTGCACACCCCGGTGGTCTTCGAGAACGACGTCAACCTGGCGGCGGTGGCCGAGGCGCAGTCCGGCGCCGCGCAGGGGCTGACCGACTTCGTGCTGGTCTGGGTGGGCGCCGGCGTCGGCCTGGCGATCATGCTGGGTGGCCGGCTGCACCACGGCAGCAGCGGCGCGGCCGGTGAGATCGGCTACCTGCCGGTGCCCGGGGCGCCCATCCCGCGGGACGTCTCCCGTCGCGCGAAGCCGGCGTTCCAGCAGTTGATCGGCGGGGACTCGGTGCGCGCGGTGGCCCGCGAGCACGGCTACCCGGACACCGACGCCGCCGAGGCGGTGCGCGCGGCCGTGGCCGACGGCGACGCCGGCGCGCCGATGCTCGACGAACTCGCCCGCCGGCTCGCGCTGGGCGTGGCCAGCACCTGCGTGGTGCTCGACCCGCCGCTGGTGGTGCTCGCCGGGGAGGTCGGGCAGGCCGGCGGCGCCGCGCTCGCCGACCGGGTGCAGCAGGAGGTCGCCGCGATCACGCTGGTGCGGCCCCGGGTGGTGCCCACCGGGCTGACCGAGGAGCCGATCCTGCGCGGTGCGCTGCGCACCGCACTGGACGCCGTCCGCGACGAGGTGTTCGGCTCGACCGTCGGCTGAGCCCGCTGGGGCGGTCATGTGAAGGAATTCTTCACCGCTGGCCGGCCTGCTGCAACCTCCTGCCGTGGCAGCCCCGGCCCGCCGGGCCGCCCGCGCCACGGCGGGCGGCCCGAGCCGTGAGTCAGATCAGGTCGCGGCGGCGGAACACGGCGAACGCCGCCGCGGTCAGCCCGCCGGTGAGCACGAGCAGCACCACCAGCCCCGGCGCCCAGGACATGGTGTAGAAGCCGTCGCAGTACCGGCCGATCTCCGTGCCGGTGCAGAGCTGGCTGTCGTAGAACCGCGCCTCACCGCTGAGCCACGCCCCGATGTAGCTGGAGAGCATCAGCTGGTCCGGACGGCGGGCGTCCACGATCTCCAGCACCAGCCGGGCGCCCAGTTCCCAGACCACCGCGTACGCGGCGACCGCGCCGAGCGCCGCGGAGGTGTGCCGACCCAGCGTGGCGATGGCGAAGCCCAGGGCGCTGGCCAGCAGCACCAGCACCATGCCACGGCCGTGCACCGCGCCGAGGGAGCGCCAGAAGTCACCGCCCAGCTCCCCGCCCAGCCCGGCGGTCTGCCCGATCACCCAGAACGTCGCCAGATAGAACACCGAGGCGACCACGGCCAGCGTCAGCACCCCGCCGAGCAGGGTGCCCAGCTTCGCGCCGAGCACCGTCAGCCGGCGCGGTCGCCAGAGCAGCAGGTTCACCACGCCGCCGGAGTTGAGGTCGGCGCCGATGTAGGAGGCGCCCACCAGGAACCCGAACAGCACCAGGAACGCGATGAGGAAGTAGAGCAGCGGGCGTGCCTGCTGGGCGAAGCTGAACACACCGGGGAGGAAATCGGCGGCGATCGGCAGCCGGTCCCGCAGCGTCGGATCGATCTCCGAGCAGTCGGAGGGGAAGTACTGCTCGCTGTCGCTCGGCGGGAGCGTGCCGTTCTGTCGGGCCAGGCACTGCTGGAAGGTGTCCTCCATGCTCTGCCGCGCCTCGGCGGCCTGGCTCCGCGCGGAGCTGAGCTCCTCCGCGGTCGGCTTGTGCGAGCCGGCCAGGGTGGTCGCCGCGGTGACACCGAACGCCAGCACCAGCAGGACGACCATGAGTTGCACGAAGCGACGCGCGGACAGCCGCTCCACCTCGGCACGGACCAGGTTCACGCGTCCACTCCCCGTACGTCGAGATCGATCTCAGCATCGCCCGCGCCCGGCGGCCGCCCCGAGTCGTCCACCTGCCGGGGCACCGACGGATGCCCGCCGGCGCCGGTCAGCTCCAGGAAGACGCTCTCCAGATCCGGCCGCAGCGGGGTCAGCTCACCCACCCACAGTCCCTGTTCACCGAGCACCCGACTGATCACCGTCGGGTCGGCCACCCCGCCCACCACCAGCGCAGCGCCGTCCACGCTCGCCGTCAGCTCGGCCTCGTGCAGCAGCTCCACGGCGCGCTCCGGCTCGGCCACCCGGACCAGGAACTCGTGCCGGTCGTGACCGGCCAGCACCTCGTCCACCCGGCCGGTCGCCACCCGCCGGCCCCGCGAAATGATCGTGACATGGTCGCAGATCAGCTGGATCTCGCCCAGGATGTGACTGGACACCAGCACGGTCACCCCGGCCGCCGCCAGCTCCCGCATCAGGTCCCGCATCTCCCGGATGCCGGCCGGGTCCAGCCCGTTCGCCGGCTCGTCCAGGATCAGCAACTGCGGGTCCTTCAACAGTGCGGACGCCACCGCCAGGCGCTGCTTCATGCCCAGCGAGTAGCCCTTCACCCGCTCGTCGCCCCGGTCACGCAGGCCCACCGTCTCCAGCACCTCGTCCACCCGCGTGATCGGCACCCCGCCGGCCCGGGCCAGCAGCCGCAGCGTGCGGTAGCCGGTGAAGTTGCCGAAGAACTGCGGGCTCTCCACGATGGCGCCGACCCGGCCGGCCACCCGGGGCAGCCGCTGTGGCGACGGCTCACCGAGCACGCTCATCCGCCCGCTGTCGGCCCGCACCAGCCCGAGCAGGGCACGCAACGTGGTGGTCTTGCCGGAGCCGTTCGGGCCCAGGAATCCGTGGACCTGACCCGCCTCGACCAGCATGTCGAACCCGTCGACCGCGATCCGTCGGCCGTTCCGCAGGCTGTGGAAGGTCTTGCGCAGACCCTCGATCTCGATGACCGCGCTCATCCGCGCGGCTCCGTACCTCGACGGGGCATGGACCGTCCTCCGAGTATGGTGATCAACGACACGGCGCCTCACCCTATGACCGGGACGCCGCCCGTGGGGGGCAACGCGGCGCTGCGTGGTTGGATGGTCCGGTGACTGGTGACCTGATCCCCGGCGCTGCCGGCGCCGCGCCTGCCGCCGCACCCGTGGACCCGGATCTGGTGGTCAGCCTCGACGGCGTCGGCGTACGCCGGTCCGGCACCGCCCTGCTGCAGGATCTGACCTGGCGCGTCGAACTGGACGAGCGCTGGGTGGTGCTCGGTCCCAACGGGGCGGGCAAGACCACCCTGCTCAACCTCGCCGCCGGCCGGCTGCACCCCACCACCGGTGTCGCGCACGTGCTCGGCGAGCGGATCGGGCGCACCGACGTCAACGAGCTGCGTACCCGGATCGGGCTCTCCACGGCCGCGCTCGCCGAGCGGCTGCCCGCCGAGGAGCGGGTCAGCGACGTGGTGGTGACCGCCGCCTGGTCGGTGGTCGGCCGTTGGCGCGAGAGCTACGACCGCGGCGACGAGGCGCGGGCGCGGGCCCTGCTGAGCCAGCTCGGCATCGGCGGGCTCGCCGAGCGCCGCTACGGCACCCTCTCGGAGGGTGAGCGCAAGCGGGTGCAGATCGCCCGCGCGCTGATGACCGACCCGGAACTGCTGCTGCTCGACGAGCCCGCCGCCGGCCTCGACCTGGGCGGACGGGAGGACCTCGTGGCCCGGCTGGCCGAGCTGGCGTACGACCCGGACGCCCCGGCCCTGGTCCTGGTCACCCACCACGTGGAGGAGATCCCACCCGGGTTCACCCACGCGCTGCTGCTGCGGGAGGGCGGGGTGGTCGCCCAGGGTCTGCTCGCCGAGACGCTGACCGGCGACAACCTCTCCAAGACCTTCGGCCTGCCACTGGTGGTCGAGCGGTCGGGCGATCGTTACACCGCCCGCGCCTCCTGAGCGTGGGACCGGGCGGGAGGTGACCGTGCTGCAGACCCGGGTGGTCGTGGTGGGCAGCGCCAACATGGACCTGGTCGCGATGGCGCCCGGGCTGCCCCGGCCGGGCGAGACGATGCTCGGCACCGACTTCGTGATGGTGCCCGGCGGCAAGGGCGCCAACCAGGCGGTCGCCGCGGCCAGGGCCGGCGCCTCCAGCACCTTCCTCGGCGCGATCGGCTCCGACGCGTTCGGCGTCACCCTCCGGGCGCGGATCACCGCGGCCGGCGTGGACACCAGCCACCTGCGGGTGGTCTACGGCGCCTCCGGGGTGGCACTGGTGATGGTCAACGCGCAGGGGGAGAACGCCATCGTGGTGACCCCCGGCGCGAACGACGCGTTGACCGGCCTCACCGAAGAGGAACTGGCCACCGTACGCGGCGCGGACGTCCTGGTCGCCCAGCTGGAGATCCCGGTGCAGACCGTGGCGGCCGCCGCGGTGGCCGCCCACGCCGCCGGCACCCGGGTCGTCCTGAACGCCGCCCCGGCCCGTGATCTCCCACCGGAGCTGCTCGCCGCCGTGGACCTGCTCGTCGTCAACGAGGGTGAGGCGCAGGCGTTCACCGGCCGGGGTCGGGACGAGCCACGGGCGCTGCTCGACCTGGTGCCCCGGGCCGTGCTCACCCTCGGTGGCGAGGGCGCCTGGTACGTCGACCGCGAGGGCACCGAGGTGCACGTGCCCGCCGTCCGGGTCGACGTGGTCGACTCCACCGCCGCCGGCGACGCGTTCACCGCCGCGCTGGCCGTGGGCTGGGGCGAGGGACGGGACCTGGTCGACGCGGTGCGCTGGGCGTCGGCGGCCGGCGCGGCCTGCGTCCGCCGTCTCGGCGCCTCGGTGGCGCTGCCCCGCCGCGCCGAGATCGACGAGCTGTACGCCCCGGGCTGACCCCGCCGCCCTACGCCGGTCGGCCGTGCGTCGCCCTGGTGCGAAAGGCCCGGCGGTACGCCGACGGCGAGGTCGACATGACCCGGCCGAAGTGGTGCCGGTAGGTGACCGGGGTGTCGAAGCCCACCGCCCCGGCGATCTGCTCGACCGGGGCGTCGGTCTCCTCCAGCAGCGCCAGACTGGCCCGGACGCGCTGGTCGATCAGCCAGCGAATCGGGCTGGTCCCGGTCGCGCGGGCGAAGTGCCGCAGGTAGGTCCGCGGCGACATGTGCGCCTGCCCGGCGAGCCGGGCCACGGTCAGCGGTTCGGCGAGGTGCGCGAGCGCCCAGTCGATGCTGCCGGCGATCCGGTCGTCGTCCGGGTCGGTGGGCACCGGCACCTCGACGAACTGGGCCTGCCCGCCGTCGCGGTGCGCCGGGATCACCAGGCGGCGGGCGACCGCGTTGGCGATCGCCGCGCCGTGGTCCCGCCGGACCACGTGCACGCAGAGGTCGAGCCCGGCGGCGCTGCCGGCGCTGGTGAGCAGGTCGCCGTCGTCGAGGTAGAGCACGTCCGGGTCCACCTCGACCCGCGGGTACCGGCGCGCCAGCAGCTCCGCGTACCGCCAGTGGGTGGTGGCCCGTCGGTCGTCCAGCAGCCCGGCGCCGGCCAGCGCGAACGCGCCGGAGCAGATGGACATGATCCGTGCGCCGCGCTGGTGCGCCTGGCGCAGTGCGGTCACCAACTCCGGCGACGGGTCGGCGGTCACGTCCGGCACACCGGGCACGATCACCGTTTGCGCCGCCGCCAGCTCCGCCAGGCCGTACGGGGTGTGCAGGCTGGCCCCGCCGACCACCGGCACCGGCCCGGGCTGCTCGGCGCAGACCACCAGGTCGTACCAGTCGACGTCGAATTCGGGCCGGGGCAGCCCGAACACCTCGGTGACGATGCCGGTCTCGAACACCGACATTCCCGGGTACGCGAGCACGGCGACCCGGTGACCGGCGGCCGGGCGCCGGGAGGTGGGCACCGGAAGCGGCTCGGTCGCCACCGCGGGGGTCGGCATGGCGGGATGTTAGCGCAGGACGTCGCTCTCGCCACTCGTTCCGGGTGGTGACGCCGGCCAGGATCGGTCCATGACCTTCACCTTCGCCGTCCCCGCCGCCGGTCCGGCTGCCGCCGCCGCCCACTTTCTCGCCCGGCTCAGCGTCGAGACCGACGTCAGCGACGTGCACGCCGACCTGTCCGCCCGTACTCCCGGCCTGGTGGTGGTCGACTCCCGCGGGGAGGCCGCCTGGAAGCAGGGACATCTGCCGGGGGCGGTGCACCTGCCCACCGCCGAGATCGCCAGCCGGGCGGCCGAGCTGATCCCGGCCGGCTCGGCCGTGGTCACGTACTGCTGGGGGCCTGGCTGCAACGGCGCGACCCGGGCCGCGCTGGAGTTCGCCCGCCTCGGCCACCCGGTCAAGGAAATGCTCGGCGGGTTCGAGTACTGGGTGCGGGAGGGACTGCCGGTGATGACCGGGACCGGGCTGACCCGCCGCCCGGTCGACGACCTGACCGCGCCCCGCGCCACGATCACCTGCGACTGCTGACCAGGCCGAGCAGCACCACTCCGGTCGTCGTCCGGGCGTTCAGCCGACCAGGTCGTCGCTGAGCTTCTCGCCCCGCCGGCGCAGCATGCCCAGCCCCGGGATGCCGGCGACGGCGAGCTTGAGGTCGCGGGTGACGTCGAGCAGGTCGTGCAGGTCGGGCCCGACCCGGTCCAGGGTGGCCAGGATGGGCAGGATGTCCGCCGTCAGGTGCTGCTTGAGCTTGGGCAGCTCGTCGATCAGGCGGATCGCCGCGGTGACCTCCTCGTGGCTCAGCTCCCCGACGAAGCGGTCCGCCATCGGCGCGGCCCGCCGCAGCGCCGGCTCGTACGCCGCCAGCAGCTCGGCCGCCGTGGCCGCCGCCTCGGCCGCGGCGCCCACGGTGGCCGCGGCCCGTCCGGCGACCGTCTCGGCCTCGGCGACCACCCTGCCGGCCAGGCGAGAGACCTGGTCGGCCTCCCGGACCACCACGGCTGCCGCCGTCGCCACCTCGGTGGCGGTGTCGATGGCGGTGGTCGCGGCGGCGCTGATCACGGCCACCTCGCGGACCGCCGTCTCGGCGTCGGTGAGCACCCGGTCGGTCCGGTCCAACGTCGTCTCGATCCGGTCCACCACGCCGTTGATCCGGGCCAGCAGCGCCTCCACCCCGTCCAGCACCGCGAACGCGCGGACGGGCACGGCGGCGAACGAGGCGGCCGAGCCGAGCGCCTGGTCGAGAGCGGAGCGGGTCAGGCCGACCACCGCGGAGGGTGTGGGGAGAGGAATCGCCATGGGATCAAGTGTGCGCCGACCGCACCACAACCGCCCGACGGCGGCCGGCCGGCGCGGTGGCCTCCGCCCGGCGGGTGGTCATCGGTGGTCCCCCTGCTGCTCGACGGCGCGCTGCACGGCCCGGTAGATCTGCCCGAACCGCAGCGCGTCCGGGGTACGCAGCAGCAACTGCTCACGGCCGTGGTGCTGCACCCACAACTCGTGCACGTGGCTGCCGCGCTCGTAGGAGCGGTCCAGCCAGCCGAGGGGGATCTCCAGGAACGGGGTCAACGCCAGCGCCCCCACCGCGCAGGCCGCGAGGATGATCAGCGCCATCTTCCAGTTGCCCCGGTCCTGCGCCGTGTAGGCCAGCGAGAGCACACAGACCAGCGCGACCAGCGGCGGCAGCGAGAGCAGCAGGACCAGGACGCCGCGACCGAGCACCCGGCCGCGTACCGCGAGCGTCTTCGGGCCGCGCGCGTGCCAGACGTACGTCACGTCGGAGAGGGCGACCAGGTGACCCCCCGCCCGGATCGACTCGGAGGTCACCTGCACCGCGTCGTCCCGGTAATAGAGGGTCATCACTAAGCCTAACCACCCGCCGGCAACCCACCCGTCCGATGCGTTCCGCTCAGATCTTGGACAGTTGCCGTCCGCGCCGATCGACAAGTGTCCAAGATCTGAAAGCTGGACAACGGTGCGTCGCGCGCACGCGTCCGACGGGTGGCTTGTCGAGGACCGAGTCGTCGTCTCGCTGGCGCAGACCTACCGGCGGGACGCCACCGGCGCCACCGCCGTGCAGAACGCCTGCAAGATGTACCGGCTGGCGCAGAGCCGGATCGTCGAGTTCTGGGGCGAGCAGGACCTGTACGGCCTGCTGCGCGGGCTCGACCTGGTTCCGGACGAGCCGATCCGGTTCTGAGCGCGGACCGCTATCGGCGGCTGGTCGGGCGGGCCGGCTGGCTGCGCTCGACGGCGCGCTGCACGGCCCGGTAGATCTGACCGAAGCGCAGCGCGTCGCCGGTACGCAGCAGCCGTACCGGCTGGCCGCGCCAGCGCGCCCAGATCTCCAGTTGCCGGCTGCCCCGGGCGTACGAGCGGTCCAGGTGTTCGAAGAGGAAGTCGGCGATCGGGCCGACGGCCAGCCCCACCAGCACCGACGCGCCGACGATCGCGATCGTCACGGTGGTGGAGCGGTGCAGCCAGACGGCCACGCCGATGCCGAGCACGGCCGCGACCAGCGGACCGGCCAGCGCGGCGCCGATCGCACCCCGCCCGACGAGCACCCGCCAGGAGCGGCTGCCCCGGCGGTGCCAGATCATGGTGATGTCGGCCAGCGCGTAGCTGCGGCCGTCCACTCGGACGGCGGTGGAGGTGACCTGCACCGACCTGTCGTCGTAATAGGTGATCATGGCTGGACTCCCGCCCGCGGGGCTGACACCAGACTACTTACCCCAACGAGCCGGGTCGTAAGGTTGGCACGCGACTTCGACGAGGAAGTGAGGGCAGCGTGGGCGAGTTCGTTCGGCTGGAGACCAAGGACGGCATCGGCACCATCCGGCTGGAGCGGCCGCCGATGAACGCGCTCAACACCCAGGTGCAGGAGGAGTTGCGCGCCGCCGCGTCGGCGGCCACCGCCGACCCGGAGGTCCGCGCCGTCATCGTGTACGGCGGAGAGAAGGTCTTCGCCGCGGGTGCGGACATCAAGCAGATGGCCGAGATGTCCTACGTGGACATGGCCGACCGGGCCGCGAACCTGTCCAGCGCGCTCGGCGCGATCGCCCGGATCCCCAAGCCGGTGGTCGCCGCGATCACCGGCTACGCCCTCGGTGGCGGCTGCGAGCTGGCGCTGGCGTGCGACTGGCGGGTGGTGGCCGAGGATGCCAAGCTCGGCCAGCCGGAGATCAAGCTGGGCATCATTCCCGGAGCGGGTGGCACCCAGCGGCTGGCCCGGCTGGTCGGCCCGGCCCGCGCCAAGGATCTGATCATGTCCGGGCGGATGGTGGACGCCCAGGAGGCGTTGCGGATCGGCCTGGCCGACCGGGTTGTGCCGGCGGCCGAGGTGTACGAGGCGGCGGTCGCGCTGGTGCAGCCGTACGTGACCGGGCCGGTGCAGGCGCTGCGCGCGGCGAAGCTGGCGGTCGACGGCGGCCTGGACATGGACCTGAACTCGGGCCTGGCCTGGGAGAGTCAGCTCTTCGCGGCGCTGTTCGCCACCGATGACCGCCGCGAGGGCATGGCGGCGTTCGTCGAGAAGCGCAAGCCGGGCTTCACGGGCCGCTGAGGGGCTCGGGCCGGCGGTCCGCGCCGCCGGC
The DNA here is from genome assembly GCF_003667455.1 of Micromonospora sp. CV4. Lineage (NCBI taxonomy): Bacteria > Bacillati > Actinomycetota > Actinomycetes > Micromonosporales > Micromonosporaceae > Micromonospora > Micromonospora sp. CV4. Next base: position 97,977 of record NZ_RCVI01000140.1, read on the forward strand.
CCGACAGTGAGCCGAGAACGGTTCACATTCTGCCTACCGGCCAGTAGCGTGGGCCTCCGATCTGAAGCGACGAAGGGGAGCGGCGATGACGGAGCGGGTCGAAGGTCACGGCGGGGAGCTCGCGCTCGCGGCGCTGCGGGCGCACGGGGTGCGCGAGATGTTCACCCTCTCGGGCGGGCACGTCTTCCCGCTCTACGACGCCGCGCACAAGACCGGCTTCCCGATCTACGACGTCCGGCACGAGCAGTCCGCCGTCTTCGCCGCCGAGGCGGTGGCCAAGCTCCAGCGTCGTCCCGGCCTCGCCGTGCTCACCGCCGGTCCCGGCGTCACCAACGGCATCTCGGGCATGACCAGCGCCTTCTTCAACGCCTCCCCGGTGCTGGTGCTCGGTGGCAGGGCACCCGCGTTCCGCTGGGGCTCGGGCAGCCTCCAGGAGATGGACCACCTGCCGCTGGTGGCCCCGGTCACCAAGCACGCCGAGACGGTGTTCAGCACCGACGACATCCCCCGCGCGGTGGGCGCGGCGCTCACCGCGGCGCTCACCCCGCACCGCGGCCCGGCCTTCCTCGACTTCCCGCTGGAGACGGTCTTCTCGGTCGCCGAGGCCGACGTGTCCGCCCCGGCCGGCATCGACCCGGTCGAGCCGGACCCGGAGGAGGTCGCACGGGCCGCGACGCTGATCGCCGGGGCGCAGCGGCCGGTCATCATCGCCGGCTCCGACGTGTACGCCGGCGACGCGGTCGCCGCGCTGCGTGAGGCGGCCGAGGCGTTGCAGGTGCCGGTCTTCACCAACGGGATGGGTCGCGGCTCGCTCCCGCCGGAGCACCCGCTCGCCTTCGCCAAGGCCCGCCGGGCCGCGCTCTCCGGCGCCGACGTGGTCGTGGTGGTCGGCACCCCGCTGGACTTCCGGCTCAGCTTCGGTGACTTCGGTGACGCCAAGGTGGTGCACATCGTCGACGCGCCGAGCCAGCGCGCCGGGCACGTGCAACCGGCCGCCGCACCCGCCGGCGACCTGCGCCTGATCCTCTCCGCGCTGGCCGACCACACCGGTGACCGCGCCGACCACACCGACTGGATCGCCGACCTGCGCATAGCCGAGGACGCGGCCCGGGCTCGCGACGCGGCCGAGATGGCGGCCGAGACCGACCCGATCCGTCCAGCCCGGATCTACGGCGAGCTGCGTCGGGTCCTGGCCCGCGACGCGATCACCATTGGCGACGGCGGTGACTTCGTCTCGTACGCCGGTCGGTACCTGGAGCCGGCGCAGCCCGGCACCTGGCTGGACCCGGGCCCGTACGGCTGCCTGGGCACCGGCATGGGCTACGCGATGGGCGCCCGGGTCAGCCATCCGGACCGGCAGATCTGCGTGCTGATGGGCGACGGGGCCGCCGGCTTCTCGCTGATGGACGTCGAGTCGCTGGTCCGCCAGAAGCTGCCGGTCGTGATGGTCGTCGGCAACAACGGCATCTGGGGTCTGGAGAAGCACCCGATGCGGGCCATGTACGGCTACGACGTCGCGGCCGACCTCCAGCCGGAGCTGCGCTACGACACGGTGGTCAGCGCGCTCGGCGGGGCGGGGGAGACGGTCGCCAAGGCCGCCGACCTCGGGCCGGCCCTGCAGCGGGCGTTCGACGCCGGAGTGCCGTACCTGGTCAACGTGCTCACCGACCCGACCGACGCGTACCCCCGGTCGTCGAACCTGGCCTGAGTCGCACCCGCAGCCGCGCCGTCGCCCCAGCGGGGCGGCGGCGCGGCGTCGTCCGGCAGCTAAATCAGCGGAATGTCGGCGCCGGTCGTCGTAACGTCAGCCGGGGATCGGCGGGGATGTCAGACCTGTCGCCCATGGTGGTGTCACCACCGGAGACGACAGGGAGTTGCGATGGACTACGCGATCCGCGCCGAGGGCCTGGTGCGGCGTTTCGGCGCCACCACCGCCCTCGCCGGCGTTGATCTGGCGGTTCCGACCGGGACCGTCTTCGGCCTGCTCGGGCCGAACGGCGCCGGCAAGACCACCGCGGTGCGGGTGCTCGCCACCCTGCTGCGCGCCGACGAGGGCCGGGCCACGGTCGGCGGCTTCGACGTCGTCCGCGACGCCCATCAGGTGCGTCAACTGATCGGCCTGACCGGCCAGTACGCATCGGTCGACGAGACCCTGACCGGCGCGGAGAATCTGCTGCTGATCGGCCGGCTGCTCGGGCTGAGCAGGGCCGACGCCAAGCAGCGCGCCCGTCAACTGCTCGCCGACTTCCAGCTCAGCGACGCCGCCGACCGGGCCGCCAAGACCTTCTCCGGCGGCATGCGGCGCCGGCTGGATCTCGCCGCCAGCCTGGTCGGCCGGCCGCAGGTGCTCTTCCTCGACGAACCGACCACCGGCCTGGACCCGCGCAGCCGCAACGACCTGTGGGACATCGTCCGCGCCCTGGTCTCCGACGGGGTGACGGTGCTGCTCACCACGCAGTATTTGGAGGAGGCCGACCAGCTCGCCGGGGAGATCGCGGTGGTCGACCACGGCCGGGTGATCGCGCAGGGCGCGCCGGAGGAGCTGAAGGCCAAGACCGGCGGTCAGTCCCTCACCGTGCGACCGGCCGACCTCGCCGACCTGGGCGCCGTGACCGCCATCGCCCACGCGGTGTCCGGCGCGTCTCCCGAGGTTGCCCAGAACGCGGTCACCGTCGCGGTGAACGATCCCGGTGTGCTGCCCGCGGTGGTGAGCCGGCTCGACGCGGCCGAGATCGCGGTCGCCGAGCTGGCGTTGCGCGGCGCCAGTCTGGACGAGGTCTTCCTCTCTCTCACCGGCCACCGGGCCGAGGACGCCCCGGCCGGTACCGACCTGGAAAGGACGCCGGCATGACCGCCGCCACTCTCGCCCCTGCGCCGACCCCGGCCCGCCGGCTCAGCCCGGTCGCCGGGTTGCGGCACACCTTCACGCTGGCCTGGCGCAGCCTGGTGCAGATCAAGCACAACCCGATGGAGCTGCTCGACCTGAGCATCCAGCCGGTGATGTTCGTGCTGCTGTTCACGTACGTCTTCGGGACCGCGATCGCCGGGTCCTCCGGCGAGTACCTCACCTTCATGCTGCCCGGCATCATGGTGCAGAACGCGCTCTTCGCCACCATGACGACCGGGTTCGGGCTGAACAACGACCTCACCAAGGGCGTCTTCGACCGGCTCCGGGCGCTGCCCATCGCCCGGTGGGCGCCGCTGGCCGGCCGGATCCTCGCCGACACCGTCAAGCAGGCCTGGTCGATCGCGCTGCTGCTCGGCGTCGGAGCGATCCTGGGCTTCCGGGTCGGCAACGGGCTGCTCGGGGTGGTCGGGGCGTTCGCGCTGCTGCTGGCGTTCACGCTGGCCGCGTCCTGGATCTCGGTGCTGGTCGGGGTGCTGGTGAGCGAGCCGGACAAGGTGCAGATCTTCGGCTTCATGGTGATCTTCCCGCTGACCTTCACCAGCAACATCTTCGTGCCCACCGACCGCATGCCCGGCTGGCTGCAGAACTGGGTGGAGGTCAACCCTGTGACCGTGGTGGCCGACGCGCTACGCGGCCTCCTGGTCGGCGGTCCGGTCGCCGGCCCGGTGCTTCAGACGCTGCTCTGGGGCGCCGGCATCGCGGTGATCTTCGCTCCGCTGGCGGTGCGTGGGCTCAAGCGTCGGGTGTGACCCGCGGGCGGGTCTCACACCTCCGGCCGGTCACCCTCGCGCGGCGGCTCGCCGTCGCGGTGGCGCAGGTCGTCCTCGCGCCGGCGCAGGTCTTCCTCCCAGCGGCGGAAGAGTTCCTGGTCCTGCTGCTGCGAGCGCTCCTGCACGGAGCGGAGGAACTCCGGGTCGTCGTCGGGGGCGACCGGGCGGTGGCGCTCGGCGGGGCGGTTGCCGGTCGGCCAGGCCTTGCGGGCGCCGGGACCGGGCTCCCGGCCGGCGACGAACCAGGCGATCGAGCCGACCAGCGGGAAGAACAAGATGATCAGCACCCAGGCGATCCGGGGCAGGGCACGGATCTGGCCCTCCTCGGCGGAGAGACAGCTGATCAGCGCGCAGACGGCGAGGACGATCTGCACCAGGAAGAGGAGTACGTACAGCCGGGCCATGCACCCATCATGGCGCACCCGGTCCCGTCACCACAGTCCGCGAACCACCAACAGCGCACCGAGCAGCGCGAGCCCGGCGATGGCCAGCGCGACCAGGGGCAGCGTCCGACCGCCGGTGCGCGCCGGCCCCGTGCCGGTGCCTCGCGGCCAGCACAGCACGAGCACGGCCCCCCAGAGCAGCACGGCGGCGCCGGCGATCAGCGCGCCGCTCGGGTCGCCGGTCGACCCCAGCCGGACGGCCAATGCGGTCACCACGGTCAGCGCCAGCGCCGTCCGTCGCCAGGCCAGCCGGGTCCGCTCCGGTTGCAGCCCGGGGTCGCGCCCGCCGTGCACCGCCCGGCCCGGCTCGCCGGTCACGATTCGCCGATCGCCCGGACCAGCACCGCGACCACCAGCAGCGCCGCGCCGGCGCCGACGGCGAGGGCGAGGATGGCGGGGAAACGGGAGGCGGGCAGCTCCTGACCGAGCCGGATGGCCCGTTCGGTCCGCGCCCAGTGGTCCACCGCGCGGACGGCGACGGCGCCGCCGAGCAGCAGCAGCGCGACGGAGATCGCCTCCCGCAGGTGGGCCAGCGGCAGCGGCGGCAGGAACTGCGCGGTGGCCAGGCCGCCGCCGACCAGCGCCAGGCCGGTGCGCAGCCAGGCGAGGAAGGTGCGCTCGTTGGCCAGGGAGAAGCGGTAGTCGGGAGGTTCGCCGACCGAGCGTAGGTCCGCCGGGTCGAACCACCGCCTGATCGCTTCCCGCACGCTGCCGATTATCCGCTTGTCCTGCCGCTTAACCTGAGCCGGTGACCGACCTTGACGTGATGACCTTGCGCGCCGCCTACGACAACCAGCTCCGCCCGGAGATCCCGGACCCGGTTCCGGCCGGGGTCACGGTGGAGCGGGACGGGCCGTTGGTCCGGATCATCGGGCTCGACGCCGGTGGCTTCCTCACCTACCGCGACCTGGGGGGATTGACCGGCGACGCGCTGGACGAGCTGATCGCCCGTCAGGTGGAGCTGTTCCGCCAGCGGGGCCAGTCGGTGGAGTGGAAGCTCAACGAGCACGACGAGCCGGCGGACCTGGCGGACCGGTTGCGCGCCGCCGGCTTCGTGGCCCAGGAGCGGGAGACCGTCGTGGTCGGGCCGGTCGCGCCGCTGGCCGCCGCGCTGCCGGTCCCACCCGAGGGGGTACGCCTGCGTGAGGTGACCTCCCGGGCCGACCTGGAGCGGATCGCCGCCATGGAGGAGGAGGTCTGGCAGGAGGACCGCTCGCACCTCGTCTGGGGGCTGGCCAAGGAGATCGACGCCGACCCGCACTCGATCACCGTGGTGGTGGCCGAGACGGACGAGACGGTGGTGAGCGCCGGCTGGGTGCGCTTCCCGGCGAACACCGGCTTCGCCACCCTCTGGGGCGGGTCGACCCTGCCGCAGTGGCGTCGCAAGGGCATCTACCGGGCGCTGGTCACCTACCGGGCGCGGCTGGCCGACCAGCGGGACCGGACGCTGCTGCAGGTCGACGCGTCCGAGGACAGCCGGCCGATCCTGCAGCGGCTCGGCCTCGTCCCGGTCACCACCACCACCCCGTACGTCTACACTCCGTGATCATGGAGCAGCGGTTGACGGACGAGGAGCGGCTGATTCTCAAGACAGGCGCGTTCGGGGCCGTCTTCCTGGTCTCGAACGCCGATCCGGGCATGCTGGGCGTGATCCGGGAGAGCCTCGCGGCCTCCGGCGCGTTGGCCGACGCCAGCGGCGTGGTCAAGGAGGCGTTGACCAGCGGTCCACTGCCCCGGCTGCCCCGGGATTCCCAGTTGGAGATCGAGTCGGTGGTGCTGCCGGCTCTCGACCGGGCGATGCGGATCCTGCGGGAGAAGTCACCGGCGGACGTGGACGCGTACCGGGCGGTGGTGTTGACCGCGGCGGACCGGGTGGCCCGGGCACACGACGGGGTGGCCCCGGAGGAAGCGGCGGTCATCGACCGGATCCGGGGCGCGTTGGCCGACCCGGCCTGACCGGCGCGTGCCGCTGTCGGCATCGGTGAGCTGTGTCACTCTGAGTGCCCCGGGGGCTGCAACCTACTGGCAGGTAACATTGCGCCGTGGGCAACCGCACAGCAGCCTGCGGTTGACCGGGCGTCGACCGACGCGCGAGGCTGCGCCCGAGACCGGGCGAGCCAATCGCAACACCACACAGGAGGGTCGTCGAAGCGCGATGAATATCGTCGTACTCGTCAAGCAGGTGCCTGATTCGGGCGCGGACCGCAACCTGCGCAATGACGACAACACCGTCGACCGCGGTTCGGCGAACAACGTGATCAACGAGATGGACGAGTACGCCATCGAGGAGGCGCTGAAGATCAAGGAAGCGCACGGTGGCGAGGTCACCATCCTGACCATGGGTCCGGACCGGGCGACCGAGTCGATCCGCAAGGCGCTCTCCATGGGCCCGGACAAGGCCGTGCACGTGGTGGACGACGCCCTGCACGGTTCCTGCGCGGTGGCCACCTCGAAGGTGCTCGCCGCCGCCCTCGGTCAGCTCAACGCCGACCTGGTGATCTGCGGCGCCGAGTCCACCGACGGCCGGGTCCAGGTCATGCCGCACATGATCGCCGAGCGGCTCGGCGTCGCGGCGCTCACCGGCGCCCGCAAGCTCACCGTCGACGGCGCCACGCTGACCGTCGAGCGGCAGACCGAGGAGGGCTACGAGGTCGTCACCGCCTCCACCCCGGCCGTGGTCTCCGTCTGGGACACCATCAACGAGCCGCGCTACCCCTCCTTCAAGGGCATCATGGCGGCCAAGAAGAAGCCGGTGCAGTCGCTCTCCCTGGCCGACCTCGGTGTCGCACCGACCGAGGTGGGCGTCGACGGCGCCACCAGCGCCGTGATCGAGCACACCAAGCGCCCGCCGCGCTCCGGCGGCGCCAAGATCACCGACGAGGGCGAGGGCGGCGTCAAGCTGGTCGAGTTCCTCGCTACCGAGAAGTTCGTGTGAGAGCGGGGTCTGGACATGTCTGAGGTTCTCGTCGTCGTCGAAGCCACCAAGGAATTCGGCGTCAAGAAGGTCACCCTGGAGATGCTCACCCTCGCCCGCGAGCTGGGCACCCCGAGCGCCGTGGTGCTCGGCGGCGCCGGCGCCGCGGAGGCGCTGAGCGCAAAGCTGGGCGAGTACGGCGCGGAGAAGATCTACGCCGCCGAGGGTGACGAGATCGACGGCTACCTGGTGGCTCCCAAGGCCACCGTGCTGGCCGAGCTGGTCAAGCGGGTGCAGCCGGCCGCCGTGCTGCTGGCGTCGGCGCAGGAGGGCAAGGAGATCGCCGCCCGGCTCGCCGTCAAGCTGGACAACGGCATCCTGACCGACGTTGTCGGCCTGGACGCCGACGGCACCGCCACGCAGGTCGCGTTCGCCGGCTCCACCATCGTCAAGTCCAAGGTCACCAGGGGTCTGCCGCTGGTCACCGTCCGGCCCAACTCGGTCAACCCGACCCCGGCGGCGGCCACCCCGGCGATCGAGCAGCTCACCGTGTCGGTCACCGACACCGACAAGCTGGCGAAGGTCGTCGACCGGGTCGCCGAGCAGAAGGGCTCCCGCCCCGAGCTGACCGAGGCCGGCGTGGTCGTGTCCGGTGGTCGCGGCGTCGGCAACGCCGACAACTTCAAGCTGGTCGAGGAGCTGGCCGACCTGCTCGGCGGCGCCGTCGGCGCGTCCCGCGCCGCGGTCGACTCCGGCTTCTACCCGCACCAGTTCCAGGTGGGCCAGACCGGCAAGACGGTCTCCCCGCAGCTCTACGTCGCACTCGGCATCTCCGGTGCCATCCAGCACCGGGCCGGCATGCAGACCTCGAAGACGATCGTCGCGGTCAACAAGGATGGCGAGGCGCCGATCTTCGAGCTGGCCGACTTCGGCGTGGTGGGAGACCTGTTCAAGGTCGTCCCGCAGGCTGCCGAGGAGATCCGCAAGCGCAAGTGACGCGTACCGACGAAGCCGCCGCCCGTGCTCCGGGCGGCGGCTTCGTCGCGTCATGTGGGAAAGGGAGCTGATCGGCGGGCCGGGGAGCTGATCCGGCCCGCCGATCAGCCCGTCAGGGTGCCCCTCAGCAGGCTGTCGCCGGAGTGGGCGGGCTTGTTGTCGTACTGCTCGGCGGAGACGTCGACCACCGAATAGCTGCGCAGGTCGACGTTGGGGGGCAGTGGGAGCAGGGCGTCCGAGCCGCCACCGAGAGTGCCGACCGAGAACATCTGCATCGTCGTCGGGTTGATGAGCCAGACCTCGTAGTACCCCGGCACGCGCGGGAGATTCGCCACGTGCAGATGTAGTTGGCCGTTCTGGAAAACCCGGGCGTCACCCTCGGCCGTCGGTGGCGTCGATCCGTACGCCGCCAGCGGCGCACTGGCCACCACCGCCTGCGTCGGTGCGGGCGTCGGCTCGTCCGATCCCAGCACGGCGACCGTGCCCAGCACACCGATCGCCGCGGCGGCGGCCGCGGTCGCCGCGGTGGCCGCCCAGCGGGACCGGCCACCTGCTGGAGAATCTCCATCTCCAGCCGGCAGTGCGCGCAGGTGTCGAGGTGGGTGCTCTCCCCGTTGGCCGCCTCGCTCTCACCGAGCGCCAGAAAGACCAGCCGGTCGTGGTCCAGGTGCTGCACCGTCCACCTCCCATCTGCGTTTCAAGCTCGCCATGCCGCGCCGGATGTGACTCTTCACGGTGCCCAGTGGCACGCCCGTCACCGTGGCTATCTGCTGGTGTGTCAGGTCGTCGTAGAACGCCAGCTCCAGCATGCGTCGTTGGTCGTCCGGCAGGCGAGCCAGCTCGTCCGCGACCACCAGCCGATCGACCACCCGGTCCGGATCGGGACCGGTCTGCGCCGGCTCGGGCAGCTGACGGACCGTCTCGACCACCCGGGTCTCCCGGGCCGCGGCCCGCATCCGGTCGATCACCTTGCGCCGGCCGATGCCGAGCAGCCAACCGATCAGCGAACCCTTGGCCGGATCGAAGGTCTCCCGCCCCAGCCAGGCGGCGACGAACGTCGCCTGGGTCACGTCCTCGGCGTCGCTGCGGTTGGCCAGCATCGAGGTGGCCAGGTGCAGCACGGCCCGGCCGTACCGGTCGTACGCCGCGCGGAGCGCGACCTCGTCGCCAGCACGAAACCGGAGGGCGAGGTCGTCCACCGGGGGGTCCGGTTCCTGTCCTGACGCCGTCATCGGGCAGCTCGCCTTCGATGGGGCATGCCCGACTGTAACTCCCACAGCCTCCGCCCCACTCTCCCCGTCGATGTCATCTCACCCAGCTCTTCGTCCGCCGGGGGCCCTGCGGATGCGGACGGGGCCGGAAAAGAAATCACCTCCGGGTCGCATCCAGCCGTCGCGGAGCCGGCGTAACCCGTTCTGCAAGCCAGGCCTGACGAATCAGCACCAATCACCAGGAGGCAGACATGCAGCTCTCGTACTTCCGTCGGGTCGCCGCAGGCGGCGCCGTCGCCGCGCTGGCATTCACCGGCGTCGGCGCGTTCACCGCCACTCCCGCCTACGCCGCCACGTCGAAGGTCTCCGTCGTGCACGGCATCCCGGACACCCCGGTGGACGTCTACGTCAACGGCGAGAAGACCCTGGACAACTTCAAGCCCGGTGACGTGGCCGGCCCGCTCAACCTGGAGGAGGGCGAGTACGACATCGCGCTCACCAAGCCCGGCGAGCCGGTCGGCAGCGCGATCCTCAAGGTCGACAACGCCGCGGTTCCGGGTGGGGCGAACATCAGCATCGCGGCCCACCTCGACGCCGCCGGCCAGCCGAAGATCACCCCGTTCGTCAACGACGTCTCGAAGGTCGACGCCGGCAAGGCCCGGCTGATCGTCCGGCACACCGCCGCCGCCCCGGAGGTGGACGTGCGGGCCGGTGGCACCCCGGTCTTCGAGGGCCTGACCAACCCGAACGAGGCCAAGGGCGACGTCGACGCGGGCCGCGTGCAGGCGGACGTGGTGCTGGCCGGCACCGACACCGTGGCCATCGGCCCGGCGGACCTGAACCTCAAGGAGGGCACCGCGACGATCGTCTACGCGATCGGCTCCGCCGAGGGCAAGACCCTCGACGTGGTGGCCCAGACCATCACCGGCCTGCACTCCGCCCCAGGCGGCGTGCCGAGCGGTGACGGTGGGCAGGCCGGCACGGGCGTGGACACCTGGTGGTACGTGCTCACCGGTGCCGGCGTCCTGCTGCTGCTCGGCGGCGGTGTGCGGATGGCCTCCGCGCGGGCCGGCCGCAAGTGACGGTGCGCAACCGCGGCGCGCTGGCGGCCATGGCCGCCGGCGTTGCCGCGCTCACCGTCGCGACCCTGGTGGCGTGCGGCTCCCAGCCCGCCGACGACGTGGGCACCGAGGAGGCGACCGCGCTGGCCAGCGCCACTCCGAGCCCGCCGGCCGCCGCCGCTGTCCCGTCCGTCCCGGTGACCACCGGGGAGTTGCCGGCCGACGCGGCGACCGTCCCGCCGGTCCGGCTGGTGATCCCGCAGCTCGACGTCACCGCCACGGTCAACGCGGTCGGCATCAACGAGCGGACCAACGAGTTCGAGGTGCCGCCGAGCGTCGACCAGATCGGCTGGTACCGCTACGGCCCCGGCCTGGAGGCGGACGCCGGCTCGGTGGTCATCGCCGGTCACGTGGACAGCGCCAAGCAGGGCAAGGGGGCGTTCTTCCGGCTGCGCGAGCTGGACCAGGGCGACACCCTGACCGCCACCGGCAGCGACGGCAGGGCACGTCAGTACCGGGTCGTCGCCCGGGAGGAGTACGCGAAGTCGAAGATCCCGTTGGACCGGTACTTCGCCCGGGACGGCAAGCCGCGCCTGACCCTGATCACCTGCGGTGGGCCGTTCGACGCGGCGACGCGCCGGTACCGCGACAACATCGTCGTCACCGCGGTTCCGGCCTGAGCCCGGACGCCTTCTCACGTGCCTGCCGGGGCGGGGCGGGTTGTGCCCTTCCCGCCCCGGCATCACCGCGTCGAGCGCGGGCCGCGGGCCCGCCGTTCACCGGGGTCCCCTCCGCCATCCGGTCCCCGCCCGGTCAGCCGTAGGCTGAACGGTGATGGCTTACCTGGATCACGCGGCGACCACTCCGATGCTCGACGAGGCACTGGAGGCGTACGTCGCCACCGCCCGCGAGGTCGGCAACGCGTCCTCCCTGCACGCGGCGGGTCGCCGTGCCCGCCGCCGGGTCGAGGAGTCGCGCGAGCGGGTGGCCGCGGTGCTGGGCGCCCGGCCGTCCGAAGTGATCTTCACCGGTGGCGGTACGGAGAGCGACAACCTCGCGGTCAAGGGCATCTTCTGGGCGCGGCGCGGAGCCGGCCCCGACCGCCGGAGGGTGGTCTCCAGCGCCGTCGAGCACCACGCGGTGCTGGACGCGGTGGACTGGCTGGCCCAGCACGAGGGGGCCGAGGTCGGCTGGTTGCCGGTGGACGCCGCCGGTCGGCTCGACCCGAACGACCTGCGTGCCGAGCTGGCCGCGCACGCCGACCGGGTGGCCGTGGTCACGGCGATGTGGGCGAACAACGAGGTGGGCACCGTCCAGCCGGTGGCCGAGCTGGCCGCCGTCGCCGCCGAGCACGGTGTGCCGTTCCACACCGACGCCATCCAGGCGGTCGGGCAGGTGCCGGTCGACTTCGCCGCGAGCGGGGTCGCCGCGCTGACCGTCACCGGGCACAAGCTGGGCGGCCCGACCGGGGTGGGCGCGCTGCTGCTCGCCCGGGACGTGGCGGCCACGCCGCTGCTGCACGGCGGCGGGCAGGAACGCGACGTCCGCTCCGGCACCCTGGACACCGCCGGCATCGTCGCCTTCGCGGTCGCCGTCGAGGCGGCGGTGAAGGGCCAGCAGGAGTACGCGGCCCGGGTGGCCGCGCTCCGCGACGACCTGATCGAGCGGGTCCGCCGCGCGGTGCCCGAGGTGGTCTACAACGGCGACCCGGTCGACCGGCTGCCCGGCAACGCGCACTTCTCCTTCCCCGGCTGCGAAGGCGACGCCCTGCTGCTCCTGCTCGACGCCCAGGGAATCGCCTGCTCGACGGGTTCGGCCTGCTCAGCAGGGGTGGCCCAGCCCTCGCACGTGCTGCTCGCCATGGGCGCCGACGACGACCGCGCCCGCTCCTCGCTGCGCTTCACCCTCGGCCACACCAGCACCCAGGCCGACATCGACGCCCTCATCGCGGCCCTCCCGGCCGCCGTAGACCGCGCCCGCCGAGCCGCCGCCCTC